>JAIZWL010000007.1 GCA_021498125.1 Candidatus Thorarchaeota archaeon
GGTGAGAGGAGGCCTGAGCGCCTTTCAGCGCTGGTGTATCACCATGGGGATCCAGCACATCCGGGCAAGGAGATGCCATCCGCAGACCCTGGGGAAGGTGGAGCGGGTCCACCGGACGATCGACGAGGAGCGGGAGCGGCTCGGGCTGTGCCTGGAGGAGTACCTGGAGTACTACAACAAGGAGCGGCCGCACACCTCCCTGCTGAACCGGGTGCCGGGGGAACTGTACTGGAGTGTGAGGAGGATCCAGAGATGAGAGAGGCGAAGATAAAAAAGGAGGTGTCCCAAAAGTGGTGGTACAAAGTCCTACATCTTCTGTGATTCTACAATCCTCGCTCTTTTTGGAAGAAATCTTATTAACCATTCAATTGCAATCGTGACCATTGTTGGATTATGGAAGGTTTGTGAGTAATGGATACTAGGCCATTATCCCTTAGGAAGTTGAGAGTAATTTCAATTGCTGTCATATTTCTAGTTGTGGTCGGGACTATTGGTTCTTCGTGTGATATGCTTGCCAGATTTTCGAGTATTTCTGCCAATCATGACGTCCTTGTGATTGGGGATACAAATACTGCGGAAACAAGGGCAACATCCAAGTTCATAACCGAAGAGCTTCGAAACTTAGGATGGAACAAAAAAACCAGTATGACTAGGATAAAGTACGACTGGACTAACAATGTAGTTGGTAGAACTACTTCGGTATCAGCATACTGCAATATTGCTGTTTCTTCAAGAAATCCGAGGATCCAGACGGTTTTCATTCGAACCAAAGATGATTTAATGAATGCATTGAAGAGGCATCACGCGACAGTAGTTGTAATTGTAGGACACGGTTCTAAAGCAGGGTTGGCTGTAGGACGATCAAGTTGTAGATGGAACGAACTTGCTAACACACTATTGACTACAAATAACGCAAGAATACCAATAGTCGTTGCATGCTATAGTGCTGAAATTAGCAAGTACTTGAGTAATGCAATCGGGTTCGACGGAATCATTGATGCACGACTTTCTGCAATTGCAGTTAGTGGGCTAATTCTCTCACTATATGGAGCAAATTCTGAATGCATCGTGACAATCAAGTCTCTTTTTGATGCACGCATAACCAATCTTCTTAGTAATCCAGAAGGATTTGACCCACTTATTGACTGGCGAAGCATTGGCAATACTGTAAATACAATAATCAAGTACACTCCAGCGCCATCTACTTCATGGGGAGCTCAAGCAGTTGTAATAAAGCTTGGAATTCTTATGCTGTCATCACTATTGTTGATTGCTTTTGAGCAACTATCCGCAACTCCTGCATCACGTCTGGCAATGATAGCTACTGTGATTGGTAGTGTTGATAGTATAGTAAATCTCATAGCTGATTTGATGACCATTAAACAAATGTTCACGTTGACGATATTCGGTGTGCGAGTGAATCTCTGGCCTGCAGTCAAAATAGGAATATGTGCATTGATCACTGCCGCAATTATCCTGTTGGGTGGACCCGCCATCCTTCTGACTGATGTCCTAAAAGGAGGGCTAAAAGCTACTCTCATTGGACTAGTCACACTCTGGATTTCACCGAGAAGCTACAACTCCATGTTTACAGCAACAGCTCGGATTATAGGCAATACAGTTGGAGACGTCTTCATGCCGCTCATTGTGTCACTACTAGGTTTGATCAATATTAGACTATCTTCAAGTGCGCAATTCATTATCCGAACGTGTATTTACATCTTGACCACTGTAATAGTCATAAATGCGGTCGACAAATTCATGAGTAGCAAAGTGACATATCTGGACCTAACGCAATCATGGATAACTGCACTACAACGGACACTAATCCTGTGGAATCTTTCGTGCTGGATTACAGACTGGATGTTTTACTTAGCTGGTAGATGATTTGCTGATTAGTATGACGGATGAATAGCGAATGACGGAAACCAATGAAGGCCAAGTCGCTGAATCACTAGCACAGTTCAGAGGTCATGTGATCAAGACAGTCTTGTTTGTGATTGTGATGTTAGGTCCTCTGATTATAGCCTATTTCCTTCAAGATGTAATATTGCAATGGATGGGTACAGGTTATGACGAAAGATTTGTTGGACTGGTATGCTGGTCTCTCATGATTATTTGGTGGTTTGCAATGCTCAAAGTCGTTCTTCCGCTATTCAGTAGGAGAATCGACAGTCGAGTTGCGGGCAGCTACACCAAACTTGGACATATTTGGACATTGTTTGTAGGAGTTTAAATACTCCCGGCCACAAGTCACGTATGACCTTCACTCTGATGGTGAGGTTGTTATTGCCCACTGCCGTTGGTGGGCGGACTATGGACCCACTGTCCAAGAAAGTCCAACTTATAATCAACGGTTGCAGACAGCTGCCAAAGAGATGGCCAAGATTGAACATGGGCCTTGTGGGAGTCAACATATTGACGACCCTAGCACTCAATTGAGGCCATGATGAGAAGAGCTAGGTTTCATGACCAAAATCGATTGCAATGACTAGTAGTACCAGAGCGTCACAGATGAAGCCAGTAGGTAGTCATGGTCAATCGTCCAGCCGATGAGAGATGCAATGTCCGTGCCGATGAAGAACAAAGACCAGTAGAGATACCGCCACACTACGAACAGGATGATCATCTCGGCCACACTGGCAATCCAGTAGCGAGCATCGCATGCACCTCTTCTGAATCCGACTACAGTTGCCAGCAGTATTGATGATACTCACTCTTATTGTGAGCATTGTCGGATTGGGTAAAGAACAGTATAGAAAATAATCAATCACAGGTGTCGGAGGTACTTGCTATGTTATCACCTTGTCAATACCGCGTGTTCTTGCTTGTACCTCTTCCAGGTCTGCTGAATATTGCTATCCTGGCCACACTCGATCTTATGAAGAGCAGAGGCGACCTCCCATTCCTGGAGGTCTTTCTGGGCTATGTGAAGAGACTCTCAGTGTCATTCATTGTATTGGGATAGCGCCCCCAGTTTTAAGTAATTGTTTTTTAGTTTTGATAGATCGTTCGAGAATACTTGGGATAAACTGCTAAAGAAGGTAGAAGAGGCTCTTTCAAGGGATGTCTATAGTGGAGAAAAACCTTGTTGGATTGCCTTTGACACAGTTGCATTGAATCGGCGATACTCATCCTTGTGGATTAACTACTCCTGATGAAAACAAAGCCTCAGTAACCCTACTATGTCGAAATTCTAAGTTTCGAGCATTTTTTGAAAAGTCCTCTGGTGATACTGTTTTTCTTATCTCGGCAGTTGGCCTATTGGAGGAAATTTTTATCTTAAAAAGTGGTGCATAACTAAAAGGAGTATCAATCTTGAATTCTATGACTTCATTAGATGCCATCCAATTCAATATAGCTATTAATTTTGGAGCCGCCAACTGTACATACTTCATGTTGTGACCCCCCTCTTAAAGTCAACAAACTTTACGAATGCTTCGGGGATTAGAGGATAGTTTCGATTTGTATATGCATCGTCTAAAAGGTGAAGGTAAAATCTCGACTCGACGTTTTCGGAAATTCCGACTTTGAGACCTATTGCTGAAGCAAATTTACGTCCGGGAGTAATATCAATGACGCGCGGTTTGTTTGAATGTGCATGTACCTCTTTCTGAAACTTTTCTGCAAAACCGCTGTAATCTATTTCGTTACACACTTCAACACTCAGACGGATTGACAAATCATATGCTTCATTGAATTTCTCTAGTCACTTCTCAAAATTGAAGAACGCCAAGTCAAGTTGATCGATGATTCTTTGTTTTCCACTTTCCGGAATTAATCTAAATAAAATAATCTTGTTTGGTTGCCAGTTGTATTTAAAAGGTATGCTGCCCATATTGTATTAAGAACCGCATGCGGACTTAATCCAATTGTAGTAAACCAATACCCCTCTGTCATAACCTTAACTCCTTTGTAACTAGCTATCTTTGAACCCTTATCCTTCAAAAAGATTTTGAGCTGTTTCATAACTTTAGATTTGCATATTTCTGAACTGACAATGTGATAATTCACAATACCCCCATGAAACTTATTTTCTATAAATTTACATTACAAGTCTTGAAAAAATTTCACGAGGTACATATCCATCCACGTATAGAACGATCCGAGCATAGACTGCACTTCGTTGAGTGTGAGGCTTCTGCGCAGGATCATATCGACGACTGCCTTTCGAAGGTACGGATAGTAGTGCGGCAGTGGAAGAACATTGAGCGGGAACGTATTGTGCTTGGTGAGGAACACGTTGACGCGCTCGATCCATCTGGCATTGATCACGTCCTCTGTGTAGCTCTTCGGGTCCTCGGTCATGAGCGAGTCCAATTCCGCGAGTAGAGGTGAGAAGACCTCACGTTGGATTTGATCGAATGGGTATCCCTCGACCCGTGCAGTTGGAGAGGTCGCCCGTTCTTTGTAGAGACCTGCAAGATCGTCAGAGCCGGGGACGGTATAGATCTCTCTCTGGAACCTGACGAGGCGAGAGAACTCGGAGGAAATGCTCCTGTCCTTTTCAAGGACCGAGAAGACATGGACAAAGTGGGTGCTATCCCAAGTCTGATTATCAAAGATCGCCTTGTACTCGCTGATGGTCGTGCGGTACGCGCTGGGGATTCGAAGTTCATGAGGGCTTGTGATGCTCCAGATATTGAAGAAGATAAATGGCGGGATCGTGAACCGTGTACTTGACTTGAGGCGGTAGCTCGGGAAGCAATAGTTCCCATCAACTACGATTATGTCTGGTTTGAACTCTTCGACGCCACGCTCTTTTGCGTAGCTTGCCGTTGCGCCCTGAATGAGATCCAGCACGTGTTCAGGAGGTAATGGTAAAAATTCTCGTGGCCTGACAAGATGAAGGTTCTCGCTCAATGGGAGATAATATGCGGTCTCGACGCTGGGTAGAGAGAAGGCGGTCTCAAAGGTACGTTCGCCCGTGAACTTGAGATCCTTGAGCGCCTGGAAGAGATCCTGATTGGTGTGATTGATGTCTACCGCAAGGACGCGCAATGGTGGATCCTGAGAGAGGGCCCACGCGGTGAGAGCGATGGATAATGGTGTCTTGCCGCTTCCACCCTTGTTGCTGGTGACGATAATTGTCTGTGGCGTGTCGATCTTCATTATATCACTATCCAACCATTTCCTGTCAAGAGTCCTATTATGAATCCTAGAACGGTACCCCACCCTATATAGAGCACCGCATCAGTAAGCATCTGCAAGACAACGATTCCCACGAACGTCAACATCAGCTTCTTGATGATGTCACTGGGTGTTGCCAACTTGATGAGATCGCTCTTCGCGGCCTCGAGGAGTCGAAGGTCAGTTCTCATGTCGCGTGTGGCATCTTCGAGTTTTGCACGGATGTATCCCGAGTCCTGTGAGAAGCGTCCCTCTTCTAATATTATAGAGCTGTTCTTCCAGCGCCTAATGAACTCGTCAAGTGACTCCAGTACGCTCTGTCTGTTCTTCTCAACTAAGACCTCATAGCGCCTGACCTCGTAGACCACGACCTTGATCACGCTGGCCAAGACAATGAGAGTGCTGAGATTGAGGACGCTATTGAGAAAGAAACTGACTCCTAAGAGCGAGCTTCCCGGAAAGAATTCTCGGATAATTGCGAGACCCCTCAGTCCGGCAGCCTTGTACAATGCAATGAACAAGAGCAGCTTGAGGCTCAAGTAGGCCCTTGAGAGGCTCTGGCGAATGAAGCTCCGAGTCACCGGTCCGCCAGCAGTGAACGGTCGATGAACGAAGACGGAGAAGATCGTTCCTCCGATATTGACCATAAAGAGAAATGACAGGAAGAGCAGACCCAGCCCGAGTGCCAATCGTACCCAGCCCGTGACGCTCATCACTCCCGAGTCGATCATCTCCAGAGTTTGTTGAAGTGTTGCGACATCACGATTGGCGATTGCTGTCTGAATGGTCGTGATCAGGTCGGGGTTTGAGAGAAGATACCCTATGAAAAAAATGCCGTAGAGCAGAATTGCCACGAACGAGGCTGCATTGACGGAGATAAAAATGGTCTCCAGTCTGCTGTCGTTATGAGTACGATGGCTCTTGTGGCGCATGACGATGCTCCCCTTGCAGGTGGCAGGGTATAATTCCCATTCGTTAGCATATATGATTTCCTAGTTGGTCATTGCAAAACTGGTCATTTTTCGAAAATTTGGGCCCTTAACTATCTCGATTCAATGATATTATCGATCTGGTATCGAAGCGGTTGCAGGCCGCAGAGAACTTCGGCCTCGCATGCGACTTTTGTAGGAACTTAAATAGGTCTTATCTCTTCTAGAATATGACCTTCAACCTGACGGACAATCGATCGATGTTTATTGCCGTTCGTTGGTGGGCGGGATTCGGACTCATCGTCAAAGATTGTTCAGCTTACAGTAAACGGTACAAACAAACAATACGAACTTGTTTGGATTGTGTGGGCAAGAGCGTTGTAAGACGCTGATCGAGTCGATTATACGATCGATGAATCGAGTGGCGGGTTGTAGATCTCTCAATGCATGGCCGGTGCCGCTGGTGGGCGGACTCGGTGGATGTGACATCTGGTCAAGATAGTCCAACTTACAATCAACGGAGGGTAACAGTAGATGGGTAGCGCAGATACAGAAGACAGGGGATCAAATTCCGATTTCATAGATCTGGCAAGAGGTCTTGTTATTGAGCGTCAGGTTCCATCTGTGAAGTTGGTGAAAAAGGGTCAATATGCTGCTGCTTTCGAGTGGTTAGAGGCAGCAGATGCGGCAGGGCTCACTCCGGCACTGACAGGGCCTCCGGGAACGGGTAAGACACTGTTGGCCACATCATATGCCCTTGAGACCGGCAGGGGATTCGAGGTGATGACTCTGGATGATTCAACCCGGCCTGCACATTTGGTCGGTGTTCACAATCCTGCGCAGGTGCTTAAGGGTGGGTATGGTTGGAAGTCCTTCGAACCCGGGCCACTCACTCGGCTCTTTGTCTCAGGTGGTGTTTTCGTAGCGAACGAGTTGAATAGAGCCAACGAATTTGTCCAGAACAGCTTTCTCGAGTGGCTGGAAGAGCGGACCCTCTATCTTCCACAATTGGCACGAGTGCGAGCGCATGATGACTTTTTCATGATCGCTGCTGTAAACCCTGGCGACATGGCAGGTACGCATCGAATGTCCGAGGCTCTAAAGGATCGGATTCGCGTCTGGATCAAACTTGACTATCCACAACCGTCAGTGGAGATGGACATCATCCGTGCAAATGTACCCGAGATCACACTCTCGAAAGAATTCATTCAGAAAGCGCATCAATTGATCATTGCGACCCGCAACCACCGCGAGATCAAGACTCCCGCATCTATTCGTTCTGCGATCGCAATCGTCCGAATGGCATCGCAAGTTGGAGGCAAGAAGAAAGAGATCTCAGATACGGAGTTCGAGAACATCGCCATGTTAGTCCTTCCCAAGGGGATCGAGCCCAAACCCGGGTTTGATGCGGAAGCCATAACCAAGGCACTGCTTCAAGGATTATGAACATGGGAGTGGGAGCATTGACCATTGCCCTAGACCAATTCGCTCTTGAGTTTGTACGGCTGGCAAGAGAGGAACCGCCTCCCAGTATACGTGATGATCTCTTTTCAACGCGGCAATCCATTGCTATTGTAAATCTCGGGCTTTTGAGAAGGTTTCAGATTGGAGCCGACCTGTCCATTCCTGATCTGGTGGAACTGGCAATTATCACCACGCCATTAGAGGCGCAAGGTTATGCTGAGATGATCGCTCTTCGAGTCCTTCTGGGTGATGAGCGTGAGGTTATGAACACGGATCGGGGGATTCCCGAGCTAGTAGACCCTGAAGATGTGCAGATCGTTCCGGGTGGTGGTACTAGTAGTAGGAAACCCGGGCTGAGTCAACATCCACGTAGTTCGCGTTTCAGAAAGCGATTGACCCCAAAGGAACTCTTCGATGTCTTGTCACTCATTGCAGAACAGAGGATCGAGACCGAGATCAAGTCTGAGGCCATCACGTTTGCGAATCAGGTAGAGGAAGACCTCTTTGCCCAGAGTAGGGACTCGATCAGCGAGGATGAAAAGAGACAGTATGTCATGCATCGCACCTCTTTCGAACTGGTCGGTGGTAGACGCGGCATATTGCAGAGAGAGATCACCAACTATGATGATCTCTTCGATGCTGCACGAAGAGAGGTTCTCACTGCGCTTCCGCTCTTTGACAAACATAAACTCAGTCAGGGTCAAGCCCTCGGACTAAATGAAGAGATGAAAGAGTTGACCCGGCGGGACGATCAGGCGTTGGCGCTTGCTGTTCTTGATACGGTCACTTCGAGACAAGAGCCTCCCGAGACAAAGATACTGATGGATGACGCTCCGATCTCTCATATCATGTCCGCCTATGATACTCTCTTAGAGTACGAGCAATTCATCGACAGAATGGGACTGGCCCCGACTTCTGAGGCACCGCATCTACAGGAAGTCAAAGTGCAATTGCAAGAATCGATTCGGCAGAACGTGGAATTGTTGTCGGATCTCCTACAGTACCCCGAACTCTTTCAGGATGGCATTGATCATCATACGCTCAGAGCAATGGCTGATGCAACCCTGCGAACAGCGTCCCCTCTTGATGCGCTTAAGCAGGCCCGCAGTGTTGATGAGCAATTATGGACCGACCTCTCGACCTATGTCTATGAGAGAGCGAAAAAAGATCTTGAGTTGCTCACTGCACAGGATGTCTTGGATGATCCCATCCTGTCACCTGAATGGGCGAGGCTGCTTCATGATCGACTTGATGTGCTGACTGATGCAAGCTGGGAAGAGCGAAGGCAGATTGTCAATCGTCTTGAAGAACTAAGCGAATACGCAAGCCGGGCCCCATCAGTGGTTACCGCTCTCTTATCTGAGACCCAATCTCAGCTTCAGTCCATGATCCCGCAGGCCTCATCGTTAGAGGAAGTTATCTCCACTAAATCGTTGAGTGATACTGCTCAGCTCACAAAAGAGGTCTCACAAGATTTTCAGGACTGGATGGATCAGCGGATAGATCGTGTTGGCAGCCGTGACGAACTGGTCAATGTCGTAGAGACCGCAAAGGCCGAGGGCCTGCCTTTTTCCTCCGGTCATGTTTATGATAAGGGGACTGCCCTTGAAATGCCTCGTGCGGAACTCTCCAAATTACTTGGCAATATGTTTGATTATCTGATGAATCTGATGGAATTTGACAATCCCTCTTTTGAGCGGGTCGAGTCATTGATAGAGAACGCGCACTTCTCTCTCAGCGAGATTGAACTTCTGGTCTCACGCGCGATCGAACAATCCTGTTCGGGCGCATTGGGTGCCCTGGCCTATCACGACACGGATAAAATCCTCAAGACCGTACCATCCTCTGCTGCGGATTTGTTACAACAAGGTCTCGGCGCAGGTGCAGGGGAGAATCTGCTTAAAATCTGGTTCGAATATTCCGGGCGTCTCCCAGACTGGATGCGTGACCCGATCAAGCAGGTGGCCAAGCGAGTTGTGATCGAGCTCGGGAAGAAAAAAGCGTCAAGCCTGATCGGTTCATCTGAGGCTGGTGCCTTGCCTAATGGCACGGTCCGGCCGTACTTTCTTGGTGACGATCCTGATACTGTTGATATTGATGAGACCCTTGAACATATTCTCTCCACAGGGAAGCCAAGAGATGCCATAACGGTGGATGACTTTGTGGTGCGTAGAATGGTCTCAGGCAGGCGTTGTGTTGTATTCCTTGTGGACATCTCTGGGTCGATGAGGGGCAGACCTCTGAGTGCTGCAACACTGGTCGCCTCTATGCTTCTTGCTGCCTTCGCCCGGGATGAACTTGGTGTTGCACTGTTCGAGTCAAACTCGCATGTCGTGTGTGAGATCGGTGAGGCAGTCGATATCGATGTGGTGATGGACACGCTGTTGGATCTCACAGCACGCGGTGGCACACAGATGAGTTCGGCTCTGCGCTGGGCCCGTGATGAGTTTGCGAAGTCCCGAAGTCAGGATAAGATGCTCATCATGGTCACCGATGCAAATCTGGCGGACTTTGCAAAGTCCATACCGATCATGGAGGAGATCGCAGACATGGGAGTCACGAGTCTTCTTGCGATCCCCGTCTCGACTTATGGAATTGGGAACATCCAGGCTATTATCGAGTCCGCCTCGGCTCAGATGGTCCCGATAAAGAGCTGGGACAACTTTCCCGAGCTTGTCAGTGAGATCTTGTCACGGAGATAGAGACCATGGTGTTTCGATTTGTAGAGGATAAACGATTGGCCAAGGCCAAGAAAATCAGTGACTCCAAGGTCAGCTTGCATATTATTCGTGAACGGCCACTCAGCCTCTGGGCCTCCATTCAGGGGAGTGCAAAGGACCCCTACTATATAGCGATCGACCTTGAGATGGGTGTCGTCGGGCATGTCTGTCCTGACTTTCTCCGGTCAAAGTCACGGCCGTCTGATATGACCCTCGGCTGGTGCAAACATCTCGGAAAGATTCTCTTGATGCTTGATGACGTTCAAGTTGGCGAGTTATACCAAGCGGTTGAATCACTCAGGATTATCAAGAGTGAGACGGCTCTCGCAGAGATTATTGAACGTATCAAGATGAAGGCCCAAAAGTCACCGGAAGAAAATGAGGTCAGTCTTCGTGATAGCCTTGCTCATGCTGTAAAGTCCTCTACCATTTCTGATGAAGAGTTGGATGCTATCAGGGAAAAGTTGCGTGCTGAGATCGGGCAGGGCTCACTGTTTTACCGGCTTATGCATATGGCGTCAATTTTGGAGGAGTCGCAACAGTTCGCAAAAGTTGTCATGCCGCTAATGATTCCCTACTGGCGACGTGCCGAGCAAGATTTCTTTACTGCATTCTGGTCAGTTGGTGGAATCCATCGACTGGATGTGGCATATCTCCTCGCTCATATTGGCCGTCAGCTGGGATTGAGTGTGTCTATTGATCTCTTACAGGTACCGAAGGATCTCTTGCGCGAAGAAGTAGCGGATGCGAAGATCACTCTAGATGTGATGGGTCTTGAGCATCGTGCGTTCCGTCGTGTCTCGGACGATCTGGTTCAGCAACGAATGGAGCGTCTGTTGTTTCTTCTCGGCATAACTGAGGCCAAGGTCGATGATGTTAGACAATATATCGAGTCCCATACTCGGAAGATGCACGTGGACGAGAATAAACCGCAAGTCGATGATTTTCTTATTTATTGCCTTCAGTCAGTTCATCATACCACACCATTAGATATCCGTAAGTATGAGCGAAAGAAATCCTATGTGCTTCCTCGTGAGATACTGGACGATCCCGTTCTCTCATTTGTTCTCAAGTCTATCAGTGCGACACGCTCATTGGAGCTCACAATCGAAGAAGTGTATGTACATCGTACCCTGTTCGATTGGTTGAAGGATCCGACTGATGAAACGATTTGGATTGAGAGACCCCGCAAGTGGACTCCTGATAATTTATTAAATCCGGGAGGATACATTGTCCAATGGGCTGTTAATTCCACCCGCTTTCACCATGAGTTTCTTCACGCATATGATGCCACTGATAGGCTTGTCATTGATCCGACCAGTCCCATCTATCCCGAGATTCAACCGTTCGATCTGACCCTCTGTCAGGCCGCTAGTCAGAGAGGACTTGGATTGGAACGGGTCGTGCGTCCTATGAATATTCTCAGTCCCGAGCAGACTGTTAGGCTGGTCCTGAAGGGAACCAAGATCATCTCGAACGTTCTTCCTTGGAGCGTGTTGCAAGAGTTTGCGCGTGTAGGTGTTGTCAAGGCGGGCGAGATCGCAGCGGCTGTTCGTGAGTGTCGCGGTCTACGTTTTGTATATGGGAGTCATGCTTTAGAACAGGCCCTTCTAGCCATTCAGCACTTGGGATCATCGGGCATGTCGCAAAAGAAGTACTCGGAATTTCACGTGATACTTCGTACCTCGCCTCGTAGAACAACCGTTGATGTCGCTCGAATAGCGCAACAGATTATCCTTAACGAAGGTCCCGAGTGTCAACTTCTCACAAGTATTGTAGCCACTAAAAATGATCATTTGCGGCTGGTTGCCAGTATTGCACGGTCTACGGATAATATCATTAAGTTTCGGAAAGATCTGTGCACGGCCATCGTTGAGCATGTGATCGGTCAATCGATCTACGAGGGCATTCTCACCAAAATTGTCAAGAGTGATCTTCGTCATTATGAGATGTTCAAAGACATACTGAAACAACACATCATGGCCGACCTAGTAAAAGCTGAGAGCGTCCTTGCATCCAACCCGGATAGTCAAGCCATTCGGCAGAACCGCCTGCTCCAAATTCTCACAAAGTCCGTCACGACCCCGCGCTCCGGTCCGGTCTCATCTCAAGTCCTTGAGGAATTCAATCGGCTTGTTGGTGAAATTCACAAGTTGGTTGATTGATTGATAGATAGATCGGTGTCCCGTTCACAAGAACACAGGAGCCCCCGAAATTAAAAAAGAACTACAAAAAAAGAGAGGCAAGAGCCTGAAGATTGATCATCAAGCTCTTTGTGTGTGCATTATACATTCCACTGGTCGCGTGTCAGGAAGACGATCGCACCTGATGCACTATGACCGACGGCGAAGCTTTCAGTCCATGAGGGCATTGATGGCGCACTCTGAGAGGATAGCATATCCTGCCATGCCTCATCGGTGAGCCGATCACTTGCAGGATGAGTGAACTCGTAGTATGAGAACGTCCCTCCACGGGTGATGAGGATCTGGCCGTTCACAGAGGTCACGACATAGATCAACATGGGATTACCAACTGCCTCTTCGAGAACCTGTCCCGAGTTAGGGTCGGTGTGCACGTCCGCAATCACTGCCATCTGTTTATCTGCACTGCTGACCAGCATACTATCTTCAGGCATCGTGGATATTGCTTCTAACGTGCTCCCGCTCGCACTTATCGTAAGCAGGTCTGTTTCATTGAGGGCTTTTCCCGATAACTCCTTGATCGAGATCGCCCGGAGATCAAGAAGGAACTCGTGGAGCCTTGTCAGTTGTGACCTCATGCTGTTCGATATAAGATCCCTCTTTTCCAATCCGGATAGCATCATTTTACATAGTGATGCAAGTCGTCCGTAGAGTTTTGGCACTGGTTCGACGTATCCTTGACTCGTCTCACCTATAGCAGTAAATCTTCCATAGGACTGTTTGGCATAGAGAATCGTGTCATGACGTAGTTCAGTCCATGAGGCCAATGCGGTCATTAGTTGTTTGTCAACCCATGCACTATTCTGCATAAATAGAGGATAGTTCTGGGTAGGTTGTTCAAGAAGTGGCAGTAGACTGTAAAGCCATAGATAGTACAGATTAGAGGTCCAGGTCTCAGCAGTGAGATTCCCCATCTTGTTACGCAGCATCGCCATCTGCTCGACGTAATTAGGATATTTTTTATCATCCTCAAGGAGCTTCCACGCACGCTCAGAACCAAGCGCCGCCATGACATCCAATCCCTTAGGCATGAACCGATTCTCTACGTGAGAGTAAACAAGCTGAGAGAGGATATAGCTGTCAGGGATGTATCGCTGTCCCATAAACCTGAGTCCCATTGTCTGATTGATGTTTTCAAAATCACCTAGAAGACTGGAGAGAATCTGAGGCGATCTCAGTTTGACGGCCGATTCGATGAACTTTGAGAGAAGCGTGTCATTAGCAAGCGTTGTAAAGCTCGGGTTCAGACCATAGGTCTCGTTGATGAGCTTGAGATATTCGGTGGGCAGAAGATCGTCAGCCTCACCAACAAAGAATACCGTAGGATAGTATATTGCCTCCCAGAGATCATAGCCATCAACATCCGAGCCAAAGAATGGGACTGGGTTCTTCAGGGCAAGTGTTAGCAGAATTGCTTGAGCGGTCTCGTTCATTCCCTTCGCATTGTTGCTGAGCGAGCCTTTGGGAACGAGTCGAAAACCAATTCGACCGTACCACATCATTGCCAAGAAGAACTGCTCTAATCTGTAGCTTCGAGTATAGTGACCACGCGGAACGTACTGCGTGAAGTCCTCCTTGTATTCCATGAACCAATCATCGGTCATCTGTGAATGTTGATCAATGAGGCTGAGCACCTTGTTCACTTCTGTCTGGGCCTCGGGAAGGATAGATGTCGTGTTGTCGAGTAGATATGCGGCTACGGAGAAATAGATGACGTTCCTGAGGGCAGCATCTTGCCATCTACCCGGTGGCGCGGCATGATATTGATCGATTGAGGAGTCAAGCATCATCGTTGTAACATTACCCAACAGATCCCAGAATGAATAGACCTCCGCCTCTCGCAGGGAAAGATCATAGAGAACGTGAAACGCATGAAGTACTGCATCCGAAGTCACAAAACTTGGAAGCCCGTTGCCCTCATTTTCTATTAGGATGTCATAGATCTGTTTGTAGTCGGACTGTGGGACTGCCACGAAACCGTTGGTCTCAAGCAGTTGCTTCTGTTCTGTTGTGAGGTCTGGGAACGAGTCCAAATTAACAACGTTTGTCAAACCTGGCGAGATGGTGTATTGAGGCGCATTTATGGTGAAGTTTTCGCTATAAGGCTCATAGTCTGCAAAGGCATGCGAAATCGTTGTGTTGATCTGAACTCCAAGACCATTGACCTGAATCTGTGGAATTGTCGGGATCCCAAACCATGAGACATACCCGGCAATCCCAACTATCAGAGTTGCGGCAAGAATCGATGAGATCACTCCGCTGGTAATCATCTTCTTTTTGGTGGTTGGTTCTAAAGTCAATACGCTCATGGTTCAAATAGTAGCTACAATTATACTTAGTACCACGGTTTAGAACAGTGATGGACTGGTCTGTCCACAAATTAGAACAGTCAATCGTTCGATGACGCTATAGTGATGTTTGGGTAATCTGGCTCACGTTACGAACACTCGTCAAATTTTGCTTCTTTGCTCTATGTTGTCGTTCTACGCCTACGGATGTTAGCCGTATAATCTAAGATGAGCGACCCGGCCACGATTGCATCTACAACAAGAGATACAGCTATGAACACATTCAGTGGTGAATCGATCCATGGAATCTCTTTTGGTTGTTGCATTGTTGATTGATTTGTCCCGTTACTACGAACAGGACCATAGAAGTAGATCGAGTTATGTGTTAGCTCGATAAATTCTCCCGCAATGTGTTCCGTCACATTAAATGGGCCACTGGTCACCATAGGTTTATTCGGGGGCTGTGGGTCCCATGTGTCCCAATTTTCCGGACCAATGCTCTCAAAGACATGCTTGGGGATGATTGGTAGGCGACCTAGAGTATGAAAATTCCAGTATGACGTGTCATTGAATTCTGCAACTACCACATAAGCAGTCGGAGTGGTTGCGGAAACAAGGTTTGTCAGACTGTAGCTATAGGGATTATCTCTATGATTTGGATTAACATCTCCTTGTTTATAGTAATTAATAGAGAACGCCACATCCTCTGCTGTGAGAGGTGTATTATCACTCCAACTTGCGTTTTGCAACACTCGGAAAGTATATCGGATGTGCCCATCCAAGACCGATGGATTATCGGCATGGGTTTCTACGAGGTAGCTCTCTGCAAGCCAATTGATGATATTTCCTTGCCAGTCCCAGACCAGTAGACTATCGTAGAGTTCACCAAGTACACCTCTCGCATAGTCACCGTAAGGGGCAGAATTAGCCTCATAGATCATGAAATTGAACGTGTCTATATCCTTTGAAATGCTCCACCGAAAGGTCCCTCCAAAGGGTCCGCCCCGATCGGCTCTCAAATGAGCCTTCTGATTTGTCCACCAATATGGAATAGGATTGGCGACATCATGAAGGAACCCCTCAAATCGATCAGTCCTGTGAGCAGTCAATAATACGTTCTCGTAGCAGACTATTACTGGACACTGATAGACTAAGATATTCTGCATCTCAATGGCTGCGTGATATATCTCATCATAATCGGTGGAGTACAGTATAATATCTTTCCATGCATCATAGTCGGAGTTGCAAAAATTGGGGAAGTTGTGATACGGCTCACTTGCTGATTCGCTACTATACTCATAGGCTAGCCAGTCAACATCAAAATTTCGGAAGTTCGTACCGAGGAATACGATATCGTAGTCTTTGTGATAATTTAGATTATAAATCACATCGATAAGATCTATTGATAGTGCTATAGCATCAAAACCAAGGTCTCTCAGTGCTTCTGTGATGATTGCGCTCACATTCGCATTGGTGCCTGAATTCCAATATTCAACAAGGATTGTTTCAAGATCCACAGTGCCAGAGCCACCGTGACCGGGACCCTCAAGGTATCCGTCACTATCAGAATCGATAAATCCGGCAGCAGTAAGAAGCTGCTTTCCCTTGGTAATGTCCGCCTCATAATAGTGGTAGGTGAGCAAATCCTCTGCTGAGAAGGGATTGGATTTTGGCACTACTGAATCTAGAGGTTCTGCGAGACCGTCCCATACCTCTTCAGAGATCCTCACTTTATCAAGTGCGAAGGCCAGTGCTCTGCGAAATGCGGTGATGTTGAATGGGTATTTTGCAGTGTTGATAGTAATGTACCCATAACCATTACGCGGAGTCTTGACGACTTCTATGTCCTCAGTAGCAGTCAAGGTCGAAAAGTACTTCGGGTCTACTATATCACCAATGAAATCAATCGAACCGTTTTGAAGAGCTAGTGCTTGTTGATCAGGATCCTCTATGATATTATAGACAAGTCTATCGATGAATGGCCCAGTTTGGGGATTCCCTAGGATAGTAGATTGTGCTGTAACAGCCGTTGGCGAGAATGTTGCGACAAGAATGATCGCAATGCTCATAATCGTTACTACGCTCTTCGGATACCGTAACATAGTTTTTCATTCCCCATGTGCACCAACAGCCATACAAGATAGTATTTTGAATAATAGGATAAATCGGTTCTGATGTTATTTAGGGCACATAGTAGTTTCAGTGCGTCCACTTGTACGATGAACCTGAGAGAGATTATTTATAATATCTTATCTTGTCTTGGCAAGACCATCTCTCTGCGACTCACTTACGTTTCCGAAAGATGAACTGATAATCTATGACTATCACTATGGCCACTATTCCATCGATTGCAAGAGCCACGCTTAGGAACATCATCTTTGATGGATCATTCCACCATGCTGTTGTTTCAGAGACCGTAGAGCCACCGGTGCTATTTGTGGTACCTGATGTATTTGTCAATGACCTATCAGGTCTATAGAAGTAGTTTGGATTGTAGGTCAGTTCGATAAATTCTCCTCGCACATACTTGGAGATGTTGAACGGACCACTGGTCACCATCGTGTGATCTGGGGGAAAAGGCAACCATGTGTTCCAATTATCATAGCCGATCTGCTCGAAGATGTGTTTTGGAATAATTGGTTTGTATCCGATCTTATGAAGATGCCAATAGGACTCTGTTTTGAACTTCACAACCAGTGAGTATTGACTGGTGGCATATGCATCTATCAAGTCTGTGAGGTCTTGACCATAAGGATTACCGGGAGCCAGTCTGTAGTAGTTCAATGCATATGCAACATCCTCCGCAGTGAGCGGTCGTTCATCGATCCATGTCGCATTTTTAATTAATTGGAACGTCACGTGTGTATGGCCCTCAGGTACTGATGAGTTGTCCGCATGAGTTTCAATATCGTAGCTCTCTGCAAGCCATTTTAAGTCACGGCCCTGTGGGTCCCGAACGAGTAGAGTATCATAAAGATGGCTAAGGAAGTCAACTGTGTATCTAGAGCTATGCACCATGAAATTAAACGTGTCAATGTCAAGAGGTATGCTCCAGCGAAATGTACCTCCGAATGGATAGTTCAGATTGTCCTTTAGATGGATTTTCAGATTTGTCCACCAACTTGAAACGCCCTCTGACACATCATTGACAAAGCCCTCGAACTTGTCAGTCCTGTAAGCTGAGAGGAAGTGGCTATCATAGCAGACGATGATCGGGCTCTGGTAGAATATGATCTTCTGCATTTCGATGGCCGCCTGAGACACCTTCTCATAGTCTGAGGAGTGAAGTAACTGATCTCTCCAAGCATCGTAGTCAGAGTTCCGGAAGTTTGGGAAGTTCCTGCACGACTCATTTGCGTACTCGCTCCAGTATTCATAGGCAAGCCAGTCAACATCGAAGTTGTCGAACTGGGTGGTGTAGAATGCAATATCGTAGTCTTGGTGGAAGTTCAACCTGTTGAGATACTCGTAGAAGTCAGTAGGTCTGGTCTCTGCTTCGATGCCGAGATCAGCAAGTGCCTCTGCAACAATCGTGCTCACCTCGATCGTCATATTGTAACCCTGCGCGCACTCGATGATGACCTTGTTGAGTTCTACAGTACCTGCGCCGCTCGGACCGGGGCCTTCGAGGTAACCATCACTGTCGGAGTCAAGAAATCCTGCTGCTGCAAGGAGCTGTTTGCCCTTGTTAACATCTGCCCGGTAATAGTGATCTTCGAAGACGTTCTCAGCCGAAAGAGGATTCATCTCAGGCACAATGGAATCTAGAGGTTGTGCGAGGCCGTCCCAGACCTCATTGGAGATCTTCTCCTTGTCAAGAGCAAAGGCAAGTGCTCTTCGGTAGGCTGTGATGTTGAAAGGGTACTTTGCAGTGTTAATGGTGATATAGCCATACGCATTATACGGGGTCTCAGCAATTTCTATGCTCTCTGACTCACGCAAATTCGCGGCATATGTGGGGTCAACGTCGCCGCCTATAATATCGATCCCATTATTTTGGAGTGCACGCATCTGCTCCGCATCACTCTCGATCACGTAGTATACAATCTTGTCGATGAAGGGCCCGGTCTTTAGCTGCTCCTGATCTATTGTCTGTGACACGGACAAGATCGGAGTGAATGTCGTAAAGACCAATAGGACGATAAATGCGATTGCGATCCGTTTCTCCGCATACCCCATCATGTTCTCTCTCTGCAAAAAACTATTTGAACTAAATACACACTGTTTAGTATAAAGTAGTTCTGATGCAAGTAGAGCACAATAATATTTTGCGTTCATGACGAATACGAGTCCGAATTTGATGATGAATACACACACCAGATGATCCGACGAACTCGATTGAAATTGTTCTGACATAAAATAGGTATGACTTTTTATTTTAAGTTTCTTTTAAATTTCGGGCGTGATCTTGGACATCGACTTGGATTGCTTCTCCGACTAGGCGGTGACCAAAACACTAAACACCGCCATTAGTAATAGTATTGGTCTGGATTACGATGGATGATGACTTGGAACTCGAGCCAAAGTTGCGTGGAACGACTCTGAGAGTGTATTGGTTTTTGTTACAGAGTGGGCGTTCTGTTGGTGTCAGGGAAGTCCAACGCAGCCTGAATCTATCCAGTCCCTCGGTGGCCAGTCATCATCTCACGAAGCTAGAACGATTATCCCTTGTTGAGAAGAATACAGACAACACGTACGATCTTGTCAGAGTGGTCAAGGTTGGGGTCCTGAGAAATTTTACAATGTTCAGAGGTGTCGCTCTTCCCCGTTTCTTCTTTCTGGCCGTTCTCTTTACAGCCTTCACGGTTCTCTATGTGATTCTCTCATTTAGTGCCCCTCCGGGACTATTTGATCGAGTGGCATTGATCGTCTTAGGGGTCACAGGTGCGATCTTCACATGGGTTGAAACCTACCGTTTAATTAAGATAAAATTCTTTTAAATTAGAAATAAAGTCTAATTTAATAAAAAAGAAAATAGCAATATTAATAATAACCGAATTCTCCAACAGAATTATACTTGGTCCATACTAGCGAGTGACTTTCAGTTGATTGATGACAGTGTAAAAACAGAAGATTAAAAATCTGAATTGAATCACGATTCTTAATACAATAATAAAAATCGGCACTAAAAGTATAACAAATATAAAGACCCGAAGAGTTAAATAGTTTATTAAATTGTGCCTTTATGCCATGTTGATTTGCACCAGCGGTTTACACTCAGGTATCAATCCCTCCCCCGGAGTTGGTACTGCCAGATCGATAAAAGAGGCATTCCCCCACGCGCATATCATAGGTGTCGATTATAGCACTCGCTGTTCTGGTTTGCACTCGCCCGATCTGGATGAGGTCTGGTTGCAAGAGGCGTGGCAAGTTATTGATCTTGACCAGTATGCGGATCAGATACGATTGTTGTTAGATGAAGGCCGGCTCTGGATCTCAGGTCTGGACCTTGAGACCTACTGGCTTGCTGAGAGTATCGGTTCGCATCCCAACTTACTTGTTCCCCCCATTGAGGCGTTAAAACGGGCGAGCAAACCCGTCTATGAGATCGGTCACGAGTATGATCTTGCGATTCCGCCATTTATCCGCCTGACGGAACCGGAGTGGGATATCCACAAGTTTTGTCGGCGCAATGATTGGCACTGCTGGGTCAAAGGACCAAACTATGAGGCTCAGATGGTTCGGGACTGGTCCGGATTTCATAAGGCACGACGCAAACTCTCAGCGACATGGTCTACCGTTGACGATCTCTTTCTGCAAGCTCACATCGCGGGGCTGGAAGAATGTATTGCATTTTCAGCCTATCACGGTGAACTACTGGGTTCCGCACACATGATCAAGCGTGATGTCACTAAGGAGAACAAGACTTGGGCGGCGAAGGTCTCACCAGTTCCAGAGGACCTCTCCGAATTGATTGCGAACATTATTCACGACCTTAAGTGGACAGGTGGTGGCGAATTCGAATTTGTCCGCGACTCTCAGGGGACGCTCTGGTTATTAGAGATCAATCCGCGTTTCCCGGCGTGGATCTACGGCGCCACGCTTGCAGGGATCAATCTCCCCGGTCGGCTGGTTCAGGCCGCAACAGGTGAAGAGATGCTTCCACAGAGGCGAGCATCATCCGAGTTTGTCAGGATCGTCGTCGAGGTCCCGGTTCGTGAGGGGTACAATCTTCCTCCACTTCAGCGCATGAGCATAGATGACCGCGATTCGGGGTTGAAGCACCCCTCGGGGATGCCCCTTCTCTCAAAGAGGTTACGTGGCACGACTCGAAAGATTCCCCGTGTTCACACCCCGCATGATACTATTGTTCCCTCGGCGATTCGAAATGCGGTTCAATCTATCACGTCCGAATCGCTGAAGACCCCGACCCCATTCCTCTTGGAATCGATCCTACATGAGCGGACCGTACTACTCAAAGAGGCGCTAGCTCGTGCGTCGAACGATCAGGTGACGGTGACTGCCGCGTACAGTGTGAAGACCGACCCCGATTCCAAGATCATGCACATGATGAAAGACCATGGCCTGTTGGCCGAGGCGATCAGTCAGTTAGAGGTCCGACGGGCATTGAGTTCGGGATTCTCCCCGTCCGAGATCGTTCTTAATGGTCCGGGAATGTGGTGGCCTGAGAATGAGACCTCAAGTCCGCTTCATGCGATAATGAGCGATACCTTGAATGATCTTGAGCAACTTGTTGAAGGCTCACGGCAACGGAAGATCGCTGAGGTGATAGGTATCCGGATTCATCCCCCCGATGTGGAGTCACGTTTTGGGATTCCGATCTACGATTACTCTCAGTTTGACCGGCTCGTCCAGATTGTCAAAAGATGCCCGTCTGATCAAGCGTTCGGGGTACACCTTCATCTGGCCAGTAGTAGGTTGGGTGTGAAACGGTGGAAGCATCTGGTCGAGGCTATGCTTCATTGGGCTGTGGCACTTGAACATCTTACGGGTGTCCCGATCAAGTTTGTTGACCTTGGTGGTGGCTGGTTCCCTGATGATTTTGATGAGGTCTTCCTTCCCGACCTCCCCTCACTTGTTGACACGATCACACGTCTATTGCCGTACGTCACAGAGATTGAACTGGAACCGGGGAAGGCACTGGTCCAACCTGCAACCTGCATGGTCTCACGTGTGATCAATCTCCAAGAGTCCGAGGCAGGTACGAACATAATCGTCGATGCCTCGATCGCCGATCTGCCGCAGGCTCTCTACTTTCCGCACCGGCTCTTATTCCGGAGCAAGGCGACTAGGCAGTGGCTGGCGCCTCGCAATGGCGATTGGCGAGTGACCGGTCGTCTCTGTATGGAGACCGATGTCCTTGCGGAAGATATCGATTTTGCTGTGCACCCGCAGATCGGTGATCTGATCGTGTTTCTTGATTCAGGAGCGTATGACAGGAGTATGTCCTATGATTTTGGTAAAGGCTGATATTATGAGTCGCGTATCCCGTGCGATACGACGCTGGCACGATATGCCAATCTCACCTGTGATCTCTCATGATAGTGAGTGCTGTGCTCAAGCCAAGGCATGGTTCGTGGCCATGGACGCCTCTCTCGCTGGTGGTGCTGGTTCTCTTGTAGGTCCCACTTGGGTCTCAATACGTTATCGGCAGGGGCCCTCGGGATGGCCACTCCATTGGTGTGAACTGATTGATCGTGAGGTCATCTCGTGTAATGTGTTCACTTCGATCTCCTGTCTTCTCTTCAAGAACCGTGGCTTTACTACCTTTCCTGTTCATGTCATCCAGCAATATCCCGAACACATCACGAAACGATGGCGGAACGAGTGGATATCTCAAAACCTTCTTGCTGAATGGATCTATGGCGAGCTCATTCGACATGAGGTCTGTGGCATAGTGACAGATGGAGCTCTTCGTCTATGGGACGGCACTATTGGCAACTGGTTAGAGCCACCTGATGCACAAGGGGTCGGACAGGTGCTGGCTCTACGACCACATCCATTAGATGATACGGTTCCCAAGACGCTACGTTGGGGAGCCTTTGTTGTAGAGAGTGATGATTGGACTATTCTTCCATTTGTAGAGGAGCGTGATCGGTCATGATTGAGATGGAGACCCTTCAATCCATGCCTGTAACGAATAGATTTCTCTCAACCATTATGCAGGAGATCAGAAAGAATCGGCCCTTCGGCAGACGTGAGGACTTTGGTTCTTTCACGGAGGCAACACGTCTTTGGAATCATCCCTACGGTCTGCCACTGCACTGGTTTGTGACACGTGGCTGCTCGAACGATCGTGCGGGAGGCTGTACGATGTGTAATTTTGGCTGGAGTCAGGTCTCCGAGGCAGATATTCTCTGGCAGATCGACGCTATTGCACGAAAGGTTGAGGGCGCCCCTTTCGTCTATCTTACGCCACTGGGCTCTATGTTCGACGATGTGGAAGTCCCCCCGCATGTCCGAGAGCGCATCTTCGCCAAGTTCTCAAATATAGGTCTCACATGGTTCGGGACCGAGAGCCGGGTTGACACGATCACTCATGAGCGAATGGCCGCCTTTCGAGAAGCCTTCGGTGATGATGTGCATCTGCAAGTGGGTCTTGGTCTTGAGTCGGCCGACCCCTACGTTCTTCGTAATTGTATCAACAAGCGAATCTCATTGGACCAGTACCGCGAGGCAGTGGATATCCTTCACGAGTACAATATTGATGCGATCACACACGTTCTCATGAAGCCAGCCTTTCTCACCGAACAGGAGGCCATTGAGGACACCGTCAATACGATAAACTGGGCGCGACGCAATGGCGCAGATCGAATCGTCTTCTTCATGGCCAATGTGAAACCCTATACTCTGCTCAGTTGGATGATGCATCATGGAATGTATCGTGTCCCCTATCTCTGGTCAGGGATCGAAGTCCTGCGTCGTGTGAATGCCGACCTGCATCATCCTATCACCCTCTCTGGAATCTATAGCGGCATTGAGATCGAACAGCTCGCCCACAACTGTGACCAATGCAGTGAGGAAATCATTGGTGATCTTCAGAGGTTCAGCATGACTCTTGACACATCGATTCTTGATGATCTTGAAGATATCGAATGCTCTTGTCGCCATGAGTGGGAACGGATCACAACCAGCGATTCGATTCCGCTTCGCGAACGTCTGCCTCAGATGTATGAGGCAATCGCAGTTGGAATTAAAGGCTCTAGTTGGTGGGACCTTAACCGCGACTGGATCCTCCGAGAAACGGAGATGCTTCCTCCATGAAAGACTTGCTTCATATTAGAAGTGGAAACGGTAGGTAGTGTCAGTGGGTTCATTGTTCCACTTGGAATTCTCTTGATGAACTGCGCTCAACCATTTCTGTCTAATCCGTGGAACGGAACGAGGCTGATTTTATCCCGAATATTTGGTCTGACCGGAGTTTCTGAGGAAAACTTGACGGGAAACGTATCTGGATAAAAATTCAGTAAAAGTTACTGTTTGTTAACAATAAATAATAAAAACGCCTTCTCGTATATGAATGTAGCCTCTCAAATATTTAACAAAAATGCTGCATGTCTGACCTCAAAAAAAGGCGTTCAGAAGCCGTCTGGACGATATACGTGGGCATTTCTATTTTGGAGTGTATCTACTAAGTAGCCAATCATTTATTATTGGATAAACGTAGGTATGTCTATAATTGAGGATGTTATCGCGAGGTATGAACATATGAGGTTTAGGGTCACCCTAGCACCAATGAGGATAAGTCGATCACATCATCCCCCTGTGATTAGATATGACTATCAACATGCTGTGGGATCGATGTTCTATGATCGGCTTATTCGGGCTAGGTCGGAGTACAAAGAGTTGCATGATGGCAAAGGGTTCAAGTACTTCACGTTTTCGGGGCTTGAGATCCCAAAGCGGCGTGCATTGAGAAACGGTCTTGAGATCTTGAGCAATGATACGTATCTCTGGTTCAGTAGTGTGGATGGTACGCTTGTTCGCATTCTTGCAGGACAGATGCTTCGTGAGCCTGCTGTTCGAATAGCGGGTGTAGACTTTCGAGTTGTGGAAGCGATGCTCATGCCAGGGTTGGAGCTACACGGATCATCTCAGACTTTTACTACTATGTCGCCTATAATTATTCGGAAGCGCATAGAACAGAACGGCCGGGTCAAGACGTGGGATCTCTCACCCAATGACCCCGACTTTGTGGAACGCCTGAAACGAAATCTTGTGCGGAAATTTACTGAGTACACTGGAAGGGTTCCGGATGGAACTATTGAGGTCGCTAAGATTGAACGGACGAAACAGAAACGTATCGAGATACAAGAGATATATCATCGTGCGCACCTGATGGATGTGACACTGGAGGGCAATCCTCAGCTTGTTGCATTTGCATATGATTGTGGACTGGGCGAGAAGAACTCGATGGGTTTTGGAATGGTTCAGATAAGTTGAAACGGACGTTGTTCTGACAGTAACAACATCGGGCGCAATGTTGATAGTCGATGAACATAAACTGGTTCAAAGCAGACTATACGATGTGGCTCCTATGAATTGAAGTAAGGGTCGAAGGTATCGCCGTTCTGAAAGCCGACATCTCTGAGGATGGCGGAGATCGACTCGGCGCGTCTCTGGTAGACGAGTTTCACAGTTCCGTTGTTCTCGACAGTGAGGACGATATCTGGGAGATCGCCGAAGAGGTTGTGGTCAGCCTCGATGACATCCTGATAGGCCCCGGTAAGGGCAATGATCATGAAGGAATTGAGGATGTTATCGGGGTGAGAGAGGGGGATGCCGTGAGTAATCACATTCGCCTTTCCAGTGAGGGGTCGCTTGTCGCTGGTGAACAGATGGTCGCCAGTGTTTTTCGAACGTCTCAAGAAGTTCGAGATCTCGCCATCGCTGTCGCAGGTGATGTCAATGAGGCGGACGGTAGTTGCAGGTTGGACATTATGGCCGCTGATGGGGATGACTGGGAAGTACTGGTCAACGAGGACGTGATCCATAGCGCTATTGAACAGGCTAAAGTTTCCAACAACGAGCGTGTCGGGAGTGGTGACCCAATCGAGAACGTCCTTGCAGATCTCGGAGGCAATGCCCAGTTCACAGAGGCGTTCTCGGACTCCGGATTTGACAGCGCTATAGAGTGCCTCTCGGGAGATCAGTTCAGGTATCTTGCCAGTTGGCTCGGCAAATGCTTGGTCAAGTGCTTGCTGTAATTGTTTGAAGTCCTCACAGGAGTTAGCCGACTTGATCCTCTGAGACCATTGACTCAGTGTGTCCCCAAGAATCTCCTCAACCTGACGACCACTATGGCTGGTATTGCGAACGTCCACGATGTCTACAACGATCAGCGAGCTGTGCGCAGTGATCGCCCTTCCCGACTCGGTCATGATATCCGGATGTTTTTCGAGACCCAGCTTCTTAGAATACTCGACGAGAGATTCAACAAGAGTAGTGACGTACTCGTCGATCGCAGGTTGTTCCCTGATGCTCTTGTAGTCAATGGGGATCCCGCCGCCGAAGTCGATTGCCGAGAGGCCGGTGAGACCCTGATCCCTGAGCCACGCGAACATCTCGACCATGAATTGGACAAAGCTGCGAATCATCCGAAGGTCGTCGAGTTGAGACCCTGCATGTGCGTGAATAGCGACCACACTCTCTAGAAGGCCCGCCGCGCGAAGGATCTTGATCACAGTTGGGACATCTTCTGCCGAGATTCCGAATTTGGAGTCACGGCCTGCTGAATGTGACCAGTGACCGCTTGCAGTGATGTAGGGTTTGACCCTGAGGGCCAGAGGGATATCGGCATTGGCGAACTGGGACACGATAAGTCTGGCCTCGGCGATGCTCTCGATGGAGAGGAGAATCCGGTATCCGCGAATGTGAGCATCCTTGACCAGTCGAAGGTACTCCTTGTCCTTCCCCCCATTGCACATGAGAAGCCGAGACTTGTCAGTTCCAACGGAGTCCCGACAGAGGATGAATTCGGCCTTCGACCCGGCCTCAAGACCGTAGGTGGGATCGGCGTCAAGAACGGTTGTGATGCACTCGTATTGTTGATTGACCTTAATGGGAAAGAGAGGTTGGTGCTTTCCGCTATACCCTGTGCGTTCTGAGACCTCTTTGAATTTTTGTTGGAGTAGACGGATTCGATGGGCGATCATCTGAGGGAGGCGGAGCGTGAACGAGCTGGCATCATCACCAGCCTTTCTTCGCACCTGTTCGATCAACTGAGGAAAGGGGATATGCGTCCGGCCGAGGCGCAGACACAGGTTCCCCTCATTATCGATCGTCAGGAAGTAGAGGTCTCCGCGTTCCAACCCGTGAATGAATTTCGAATCCGCAATGCTCCACACTATTTCTCTTCACCTTCCTGTCCTAAGGTGTCCATGACTCCTTGGAGTGCTCTCCCGAGGTCTCCGAACTCATCGCCGCGATCCATGATCTCTTGGTCGATCTTCAGGTCGATGGGCTGGAACTCGGTCCTGCCTGTGAACTTCTGAGCCAATATTACTCTTATCTTTCGCCAGATCTGGTCCAAGGGTTTCGTTATGTCAACGATAATCCGCCAACCAATGACTGAGGCCACTATGAGACCTATGACCGAGAAGATGAAGATACTTCGTATTGTCTGAGCAAGGGTCGTATTGATCCTCGCGGTCAGAAGAGGTATTGCAGTGAGCACCTCCTCTAGAGGGACAATGATGATACAGGTATAGTCACCCTTGCCAACAGGTGCATAGACCAGTAGGTAGTCCTTTCCGTCGCGCGTGTACTCTACCGAACCAGTATTTCCTGAGGTGATCTCATTGACCTGGCTCTGAGTCAGGGTTCCTCCTTCCACGGACAGGAGAGTAGGTGTTTCGGTCTCGTAAGCCGACGCAGGTACTTTCGGGTGTGCTACAACTGTTCCGTCACCTTGTATGAGTGCTGCATAGCCAGTTTCGTAGACTTGAGTGTTGATGATTCTTTGATTTATGCTATCAATCGAGATGTCACCCGAGATGACGCCCATGAGCGTTCCGTTTTCATAATAGACATTCTTCCCAATTGATATCATCAGCACCGACTCAATAGGGTCAAAATAGGGTGCCACAAAGACAGTCTTTCCTGCACCTGCTACAATCTCAAGATACCAGTCGTCGAGGGTGGGATGCCACGGGTCACTCACTCGATCCGCATCACTGCCTGCGAGAATGCTGCCCGGATAGTTGATGAACATGTCCGTGTCCGCGAACGTGAAGTACAGCCATCGGAACTCTGGGACTCGTTCATGGACTGACTTGAACATGAAGTCAAGGTTCGAGATTCTACCCAGACGGTCCTTGTACTGACTCTCGTAGGTCAGATAGTTGCTACTTGTGGAGCCGGGGATGTACCAGCTGCTGTAATTCCATGAGACATTGATGTTGTACTTTGGATCAAAGTGCACATCAGCCGGGTGAGGACCAGCCGCAGTGTTCTTGAAGAAGTAGTCGTAGTAGACCTCTCGGTGACTGAAGGTGTTCTTTGAACTGAATAGGTTCTCCACCTCTTCGCCCAGTGAGAGGATCATTCCCTCGGCAGTGGTCAGTTTTTCCTTGATGATGTCCGCCGTCGTGTTTGCGATACTGAGCGCATTATCCGTGGCCTGTTGCTTCAGAGATTGAGTGCTCACATTAGCAGTCATTCCACCGATAGAATTCCCAAATGTCAGTGACACTAGGCTGGTCAGAACTATGGTACCTCCTGTGATCAGAAGGAACGTCAACATCACAGTCGCCTTGAAGCTTCGATTCTTTTCTCTTGTTGCCATATAATTCCCTCCTAGTAGTCTACCTGTGTTCCTCCTATCTCCAGTTGTGCCATGAGTTTCTGTTCGACCTGTTCGAATTGCCGCTGAATGGCAAGACGCACATCGCCGCCCCTGTCTACTGGGAGAAACTCGGCATCTGGGATATCATCGCAGATTGCCTGCAAGATCTTGTCGTATTTCTTTTCGCAACGGACACCAATGATGACGAGTTTTATCGGAACTGGACTCTCCCTGAGAACCTTCTCTATCTCAGTCTTGCGAGAGTTCCACTCGCTCTTCAGCTTCTTTGTACCGTACTTACTCGATTGATTGTCCATTCCATCAGTCAGTGCAACGATCCATCGCTGTCCGGGTTCGGTAATGGCCATGAGTTTCTGGGCGGCCAAGCCTACTGCATCAAAGAATGCAGTGGCCCCACCTGTTGAGAGAGCCTTTCTGATCTCGCGAGATGCCTTGTTCTTGTCGGTCACTGGTGACATATCTCGTACAACTCTCGGAGAACTCTGGAACTTAATGACACCCAGTTGGTCACGTTCGCCGATCACGTTGTTGAGAATATTCTGGGCTCCGGCTACTGCCGCCTCGATTCTTGCACCCTCCATGCTTCCGGAAGAATCGATGACAAGAAAGAGGTATAGCATTCCTCGCCCACCACGAGTCTTGAGTTCCTCGATCTGGACTCGGACCTCATGACTTGACTTGTTCATTGCATCGAGAGAATCAGCCAGTGCTTCAAGGACCGTGATAGCAAGCCCGATCTCGCCCATTTCTGCGGCGATCTCTGCGGACTTTCGGAACCTGCGTTCCGCCTCCGCATGCTGTCCCATATCTGCCAAGAGTCGCCCCATGTGATATTCGATGTATGAAATGGTACGGCGGTTGGAAACCTTGGTTGCAATATCAAGAGCCTTTTCAAACTCGGCTCTGGCCTTGTCAGTCTCACCTAGTGCCATGTAACACATACCCATCGTATCATAGTGTCTGGACAGTCCCTTTGTGTTGCCGATCTCTTCGTCATAGCGAATTGACTCGTTGAGGAACTCCATTGCCTTGTAGAAGTCATCCTCATCCATTGAGAGAATGGCGTAGTTGTGTTGGATCTGTGCAAGACGTTCCAGAGCATCAACTCGTTCTTCTTCGTTCTTCGCCTTGTCAAGCATTTCTTTGGCCAGTTTCTCAGCGCGCTCATATCGGCGGCGTGCCTCTTCGATCTGTCCACGTTGGCGATGGACATTGCCAAGGTTCATCTCCATGGCCTGAATTCCCTGAACGATCTCCATGTCCGTGGCCAAGTTCAGTAGCGTAGAATAGCTCTCATTGGCCGCGGCAAGGTTACCTCTGATAAAGTCCTCATTGGCAATACGGCCCATGTGTTGCAGGTACAAGATCGCATCTGCCGTGACGCGGACTTCTTCGAACCGAATTGATGATGTGTCGATCAGGTCTCGAACGTTACCCGTGCTGATGTCTTTGAGGACCTTGGTCATCTCAATGACTGGTTCTGCGACTGCACGGCCTTGCTTGCTGGAGATCTTTGCTGATGCTGCGATAATGCCAAGCATAAAGATCACAAGTAGTCCGAACTGTTGGAAGACCTGTGCATTGACTGCATTGGTCAGTGCGATTGCTGGAGCAATGACATCACTATAGGGGGTGACGGTGCAGACGATCATTCCGGTATCGGCTATCTTTTCGTAGGTGATGTACCAAGTTTCACCGTTCTTTGTGAACTTCTGTTGTCCCTTGTCACTGTTCAGAATCTGTGTAAGTGTACTCTGGAATGCTACGGCGTCTGCTGTCTGGCTGCCTCCAAATTCAAGATCATAGAGTGTCTGTCCCTCTATTGTCCATTTGGGGTGCGCAAGAAGACTTCCATCATGGTCAAGCAAGAAAGCATAGCCATTGTCCAGGACCTTCAGCGATACGACATTTTGATTGATCGTGTCAAGTGTCACATCCGCAGAGACCACGCCGATGAGCGTTCCATTATCAAATTGAATTGGTCTTCCCATCGACAGTACGAGGCCTGCGGATGGGTCACCATAGGGAGCTGTGATCGCCACTTTTCCGTCAGTCGCCGCGACTGCATTTGCGTACCATGCTTCCTTGTTCGGGTCATAGTCCGCTGTGGGATCGTTGTGGTTGTCATTGTAATAGCCGAGGAAATAATCAAGATTGTCGTAGGGGTAGTTCTTGAATAGATGATTATCAGTAATGCCTGTATCAAAGCCCATGTACAACCAGATATAGTCTGGCGTCATCTGGTGCAGGCTTCGGAACACATTGTCCATGTTCGAGGTCGTGTCTAAAACGTACTTCATGTCGCTATCCCAGTTGAACGGGTCGCCTCCATTGTAGTAGGGTCTCGGCATGTAGTAGCAACTGACATCAAAGGAGATGCTGTCGGACTCGTATTCGGGAATGCTCTGTATGTTTGGTACCCTATAGCCCGTCCTCTGGAACTCGAGATCGGGGTCCCAGAAATACGAGTGTTGTGGTGTGGCGTTATATCTCCCGTTGAATAGGTTTTCTGCGTACTCCTCCATCATGTACACGCCATCAAAATAGAAGTCCATCTTTTCACGGATGAAGTTCCCCAAGTTCGATGTGGTGTTCATGATGCCATACAACTGTTCGTTGACTACCGAGTCTGCTGCGTCCTGTGCATTCTTGTTTGACATATCGTAGATCAAGAATGCTTGCGGTGCGGCTATGAGTACCGATGAAAGAATCACCGCTGCAACGAGGCCGTAGACAACTTTTTTCGAAATTGACATGCTCTTCATTTTTAGTGTATTCTCCTACTTGCTAGGAATCTTGCTTGCAATTTTCTTGTAAAGGGTCTTATCATCAATTTTTGAGGTGAGAAGGAATGTTCCCCGACCCACGAACTCGCCTTCGATCTCACCTTGTTTCATAAGGAGGATCAGGGCGTGCCGGATGTCCCGCGGACTGAGCTCGTGGTCGATGTCGGTATCTGAGAGCGCATCTGCGATGTCAATGAGGTCTCCAATATCCGATCTTCGTGTGCTAACGATTGCGCGAATCTGTTTCTCTCGTTCAGCCAGTGGTCTAGCAGTGGTCTTGGGCTTTGGTCGCGTAGTGGCAATAAATGTGCAACCGCGAAAGTGCCCTGACACGATTCCCTGTTTGACCATGCTCTGGATATGTCGGCGCAGATTGTATACTCTCGGTGCTGGTAATGTTCGTCGCACTATTCTATCAAGTTCATTCAGCTTGATCTGATGGTCCGCCTCAAGTACAGAACTGATAGTCTCCGTGATGAACTTGTCGAGTTCTTCCTCCTCAAAGGACTCGAGGTATGCACCACACGAGGGACAGCGATTTACATCAGGCGGGACTGGAGCACCGCAATACCCACAACGGATTGGTCGTCGGTAGATTTCTTTCTTGGTGGAGCGGAGCTCTTCCACGACGCGTTTTGTGGCCGCTGACTCTTTTGCGCTGACCAACCGAATGATCTCAAGAGTATTGGCCTGTGTTCCGACGACTAAGAAGAGCGAGTTTCCTCTAAAGTGTCGGTTTGCATCGATTGAATGAGGCACGTCCGGGAGAGGAATACGGCTGATGAGATGTCCCTCCACGTTCCAGATCTTTAGTGCTGCCTCTTTTGGGCCGCCTGTGACTATGACCTTCTCCTTTTCCAGATCAAGGACCGTTGCGACTCGGATGTCCTTATCATCAAGTTCTATTTCTTTGAGCACATGTCCAGATGCAGAGAGTACTGTGACTCGCCCTTTTCGCTCTATGACAACTACATCCAAGTCTTCATCATCGGTCATGTTTTCCAGTCTGACCGAAGTCACTGGCGACTCGAACTTCCGCGAGAAGATCACTGTGGTCTCATCGTTCCACAGGGTCACCTCATTATTTTGCAGGGCCGCGATGACTTCCGAGGCGCAGTCGCCATCGATATCAGCGGCATCGCAGGTGATCACGGGGCTTGGTCGCTCGATCTTGGCGATACGATTGCCCTTTGCGCCAATGATGATGACGCAGTCTTTTGTACCTGCGATCACATCATCCGCAAAGTCTGAGTCCACATCACCAATTGCTATGCTTCGCACTTCGGGACTCCATGCGCGCGAGGCTATCTTGTGGCCTTCCGTGTCATAGATCCCTAGTTTTCCTCCATAGTCGATTGTAAAGATCTCAATACTCCCGTCACGACGGGTTCTCACAAAAAGATCGTACACAAGACTGGGGACACGTTTACTCAGTCGTGAATCTACTCTCATTCGCTCTCCAGTACTAATTCGGAACTTGTGTATATAAAATCTGGCCTTCTTGGTCTGCAGTTACTATTGCGCCGAAGAAATATATTAAAATACGTTTTTGCCTATGAATCATTTAGGTGGGTTTCAAATTTTAAATTAACAGTCGTCAAATTTTTAACTAACGATGTCGAGCACAAGCTCACTTCGCTTCCTTTAGGGAGGAGAATAAAAACATGCAGCTAGACTTTGCGTTGCTAATGGGTAGCTTTGGACTGTTGATGGTAATGGTTTTCGTAATCTTACTGGTCATAAATGCAGTCTTTCTAGGCATAGCCCTTGGTTTTGTACACGGTGAAAACAGAGAGTTGGGCACAACGTTTGTGACGGCTCTCTTGATGGCAATAGTTTCGATGATACCAATTCTTGGTTGTATCCTTTCTTGGTACTTTATCAAGACCCGCCATAATCTTGGTTGGGGTGGTGCAATTGTTGCTTGGCTAATCACTGGTATTATTGCAGGAATCGTTCTCTTTGCAATCATCTTCTTGATATTCCCGGGATTGCTGACGGCATTTATGCCAACTATGCCAACATTCACCTTTACAACCTAATTTGTATCTTAAGGATGAAATTGTGACTGTCAACGATGAGGAGCTGAAGGAGCTGAGTAAGCAATCCTGCGAGGATGTGATCTCAGACCCGAATCGAGGACGACTGGTGTTTGACCGCGGGTCGGTCATTGGTCGTCCCCTACGATTCCTCCAGATTTCAGGCCCCATCTTGACAGCCCATCATCCTCTTTGTTCTTTTTTTGAGGGTCACACTTTCCTGCTATTTGGCCGAAAGTGGTGCATTGGCTGTTTTTTCAATTCTCTCTCGTTCTTTACAGCACTCCCTCTCTTGCTTGTGCTGTGGTCAATCAATCCCACCTTATTCGTCCGTGACACACTGTATCTCTGGGCCTTTGTCGGAGTTGCGATCTCTCTGGCTATGAGTGCTTTTGGGTTGACTGAAAATAAAAAAGTGAAGGCGGTTGCCAAACTTCTTCTCGGTGGATCTTTTGCGTTCTTTGTTGTTGCAATACTGATAACTGGCGGCAGTGTCACAACGTACCTTGTGATGAAGGGCTTTCTTATCTTCATTGTCTACCTTCCTATTATGACCTTGATGAATATTCGGCGGCTTCGTGAGATCCAGAAGACTTGTGAGGCTTGTGAATATAAGATGCGGTGGAGTTCCTGTCCCGGCTTCAAGGATATCGTCTGTGCTTACATCAATGAAGGGTTTCTGTATCCCAAGTCTGTATCGAAATCCGACATGTAGTTTGAGTCAAAGTCATGACTTTGGCAAGGGATGTGCTAATTTATTGGAGGTCGTTTTCAACGTACAATGTGATGCTTACTTTCTGCGTTTAATCATAAATAATAATATGATTACTGCAATGACTCCTCCTATCACTAGTATCCCAATAGGGCCTTGGTCATAAGGATCCAATGGATTCCGCCACATGTTGATCTCATCACCATCGGAGACCCCATCGCCATCGGTATCAGGATTGTACGGGTCAGTTCCGTATGTTTGGATCTCGTCCTTATCGAACAGCCCATCTTGATCTATGTCTGAGAATGTGGGATATCGATCAACAGATCCCGCTGTACCTTGGATTGGATAGGTGCCATTTCCAGAATAGTCGCCCCAAGCATTTCCCACGTCAATTCCGTTATCCCATGTATTGTCCATACCGTAATCGTATGCATTCTGTTTGCGATTTAGGGATATAGTGTTCCCATAGACGAGGCAGGTTTTGGTGAATGATTGTAACTCGATCCCAACACTATTATTTGCAATAGTATTATATGTTATATTAAATTGTTCACAACGTAAAAGCTGCAAGCCTGTAAGGTTGTTATGCATGATCGTATTCTGGGTTATCACTGAGGTCTCGGATTCGGAGAGGACGATTCCTTGTTCACAGAATGACACTTTATTATTTATTAATGAAATCTCACTTGAATAGCTTGCTTTGATTCCAGTCATTACTGTGTTATCAATTGTATTGTTTACGATCATTGTTTTAGTCACGTGCTGGAGTAGAATGCTTGTGTAGAAGCTCTCGATTATTTTATTATTTATGCAGGTTGAATTGGAATCATTATCAATTGATATTCCTACACTTTGGTTGTGCATGAAATTGTTGACCACCTGGACGTTTTTGCAAAAGGAGGCCTGTATAGCAATATACGAGTGAACAAACTCTGAATCACTGACGACACAATGAATTGCTGCTGACAAGTATATTCCGAACCGAGTTGCCCCCTTGATCGTTACGTCAGATATGGTACAATCGGTCGAGTGGTCAATGAAAATCCCTATGACTTGATTTTCGAACGAGCCCCCATTGATCGTGATATCGTGACAATATGATAGATATATTTGACCGTACTCGGTTCCATCAATGGTAACATCCTGAATGTAATTGAAATACCCCAACTTTTTGCCATTAACGGTGTTTCCCTGAACGGTTCCCAGCCAGCCAGAAATGTCTGGATCTATATCGAATGAACTATTGACGAGTGTGTTATCTATTATTTTAGCGGGAACAGAAAATAGTGTGTGAATTCCTCTTTCTGTGTTCCTTATTGTATTGTTGATGATGCTAACATCTGACATGAACTCGACGCTGATCCCTCGCCTCGCATTATTGATGTAGCATGATTGTATTATGCAATGATCCGCCAGATGATTCGATTGAACTTTAAAACCAGAAAATGAATCATAGATCTGGCAATTTGTTATAGTGATATTTTCAAGTTTGCCGGATGTGTGATGCGTAATATCCGAATCATCGACATCATTGATATCCGTACCAACGATCACATGAGTGAATATCGTGTGCGCGATGGTGATTGCGTGACCACCGATCATTCGAATGCCACGAACCTGATCGTGGAACGAATTGTTAGAAAAGATGATCCTTGTGCAATTCCATTCATAGATCCCCTGATACCCATTGGTGAACTCCGAGTCTGTGATCACCCCGTGAGTGACATTGAACATGTAAATTCCTGTGTCGCTCGATTCGAGTAAGCATTCTCGAATAGTGAAGTTGGCTCGTGTGTTATTGATGGTGATTCCTATCTCACCGCCGATTTGGAGACCCTCGATTATGTACGGGTTCGTAACACTACCGTTTCCCGGCCAACCCTGTGCGGCAAAGTCCGAGTCCGACGTGATCACAAATGGTGCATGTGCGGTATAGTCTGACAAAACGATCTGTTGGTTCTCTGCTGTATTGCTTTGCATACTCTCTTTTTGTGTGTCCATGTTCACGGTCGAGGAAATAATAAGCAGAAATAAAATCCCTATTCCAACGGCATATGTTAAGCCTGTTCTCGACATCTTCTTCTTCTCTCAATCTGCATTTTTGATAACCATGACCGATTATTTCATGATCATCAAAGTAACATGCTTATACATGTCGGTTTTATGCATATAAACCTAATGTAATCCATGATGGCCCTGTCCGACCGAAATTCTCTACATCACAAGACTTACAATGATCGGTCACAAGTAAGACCATTGTCCAGTGGCGAATCGAGATGAACGTTGGAGATGTGGCACCAGATTTTGAGACCGTTACGGAATCCGGCGAGAGCTTCAGGCTGAGTGATCATCGAGGACACAAGGTCGTTCTGTATTTTTATCCGAAAGACAATACACCCGGATGTGCCGCAGAGGCCTGCTCCCTACGAGATGCATTGCCGGTGTTTTCAGGGGAGAACATTCGTGTCTTTGGTGTTTCAGGTGGGAGTGCAAAGTCGCATAAGCGGTTTAAAGAAAAATATGATCTTAATTTCGCGCTCTTGATGGACGAGGATCATAGTATTGCAAAGTTGTATGGCGTATATGTTCCCAAGAAGTTGGCCGGTCGGGAATATCTCGGTATCCATCGGATCACGTTTCTCATTGACGAGAATGGACTGATCGACGGCATCTATGGTGGCCCTCACGGTATCGAGAAGGTCAAGACCAAGCAGCACGCGGAACAGATCGCCAAATACTGGAAATTACCACTTGGCAAGTAGGGATGAACAGACCTGCTGCATATACAGTTGGTGTCAAGTAGGTTCATTCCGGATGCCGCAAGCAGTATATCAGCTCTGCGGACTGGTACCTCTGGAACGTGCTGTGAAGAGCGCACAGAGAGATCGTTACCGTTTCTTCCTCACGACATAAAGAATGATAATCACCCCTACGACTCCGATGATCACGAAGACTCCTAGAGGTCCTTGGTCGATAGGATCTAGGGGGTCACGCCACAGTCTGACTTCTTCCCCATCTGGGACTCCATCTCCGTCAGTATCAGGATTGAGTGGGTCAGTCCCATACTTTTGGATCTCGTCTATGTCGGTCAGTCCGTCGCCATCTGTGTCTGCGTACGTGGGATAGTGATCTATTGACTTTGCTAGACCTGGTATCGGATAGGTCTCGTGTCCAGTATACTTGCCCCATGCGTTTCCCAAGTCATTTCCATTATCCCATGTATTATTCGTACCATTATCCAATGCATCTAGTTCTCGATTCTGAGCTATGGTATTTCCAAAGATGGCACATGACTGTGTGGAGGTATGTAGCTTGATTCCAACACTATTGTTTGTAATGGTATTGGATATGATCTCGAACTTCTGACAATCTTTGACATCAATACCAGTCCCATTGTTATGCATGATCGTATTTGATACGATACTACACGATTCCGAATTATACGCCAAAATTCCTGCTTCGTTGTTCACAATAGAGTTGTTGATTATAGTGATATGATTACTGAAGGTCATTTGAATTCCTGTTCCATTGGACTCCCTGAATGTGTTATTAGATATCACTGATTTTTCTTCATTCATTACATCTATTCCGTTGTTGTAGTAGTCGCTGAATATACTATTATTCATTATATTATTGCTATTCTGTAAGAAAAATATTCCATAATTCAGATTTGTAAACTGATTATGATGAATGAGTGTATTCTCTGTTTGGAATCCGAGTATACCCATAATAGACCCGGAAAATTTTGAATTATAGATAGTACAGTTATTTGATTTAGAAATAGAAATTTGCATAAATTTGTTATTCATTGCTGCGATATTTGCGACCGTGCATTTGAATGAATTCTCTAAGAAAATTCCCATGAACGTATCTGTGAAGGTCCCTCCGGTAATATTTACATTATAACATTCTTGCAGGATGATCTGTCCATATGTTGACCCGTTAGATATAACAATATTATTTGTGTGGAAAAATCCTAGTGGTAGATCATTCACCATATTGCCCGTGATGACTGAGTGGGATATGTCTAGAATGTCTTGAATTTTGAAAGCACATGAGTAGAGTGAGTTATTGATCACTTGAAATGAGCCTGACGAAAATATACTAATTCCCCATGCCTTAGCTTTTATTCTATTATTCATTATACTGACACTTGATGTGGCCAGAGTGTAAATACCATAGAAATCAGCGTCTAAAGTGCAGGAGCGTATACTGACGTTGTTTACACCGTTGTATAGACCAATCCCTTCTGACACACCGTTGAAAGTGCACTCTGTAATAGAGATGTTCTTGCTTGGTTCATGACCTTCTGAGAAAAAGTCACCGAAAGTTATTCCATTGTTCGAATCTGTAAACGTGCATTTGTTAATAATTATTGATTTTGAATAGGTCATACGAATATCAGTGGCTGCATCTCGAAACGAGTTCTGACTGATCTCAATACTCGTACAATTTTCCCCCTTGATCCCGTAGGTCGTGGACCATACAGTGAAGGTATGGCCCACGAATGTCACATTGAAGATTTTTCCATTGGTCACATTATCAAGGGAGACACCCGAATTGTTGGTTTCTATTAGGCAATTTTGAATGATGAAATGTGCTGTCGTATTTTCTATGCTGATTGCTATCTCCCCATTAATTTGGAGACCCTCTATCCGATAGGGATTTGTTGCACTACCATTTCCCGGCCAGCCCTGTGTGGCAAAGTCTGTATTCGTGACAATTTCTATTGGATTGTGCGTAGTAAGATCCGCCAAATTGTTGCTATGCCGATCAGTCCCCCTTACTATGTCAACTTGGTCACTCATGACCATATTTGATGCGACCAGAATGAGTAAGATGATTAACAGGAATGGCTTGGCTTTTATGCATAATCCGGCGACACTTTTTCGCAATTTTATTAATACTCTCCCGCCTATATTTTTAGAGTTTTAAATAAGCTCCCAATCTATCCTGTGTTCTTTTGTCCATATAAATCTCAGCCAGTTTTTGATAAACGATTACGTGCTGTTATATCCAAGAACTGTGTACATTATTAATTGGGATTGCACTGCTGGAAACTGATGTGGGTCGGTTCTTCATTTCTAATCGGTATAAGGCAAGCTCGGGAAAGGTCAGCGTGAATGTGATCCTCTCATCGTGGCTCCAAGTAATACGGTGATGGCACGACAGGTGATTGTCATCGTCTCTTCTTTAAGATGCAAAGGCTGACAATTGCTACTGCGGCCGCGATAATTATAATTAACCCCCACGGTCCTTGGTCATTAGGGTCTAATGGATCTCTCCACATTCTGACCTCATCGCCATCGTAGACCCCATCACCATCAGTATCCGGATTGTACGGGTCGGTACCGTATTTCTGGAGCTCATCAATGTCGATCAGGCCATCTCCATCAATATCCGAAACGGTCGGGAAGTAATCAATAGAGTTGGCCGTACCTGAAATTGCATAGGTACTGCCACCCGTATAGTCACCCCACGAATTCCCGATACTTTTTCCATCATCCCATTTATTGTCCGATCCATCATCTTTGGCATTTAGCTCGCTGTTCAATGAGATGATATTCTTGACGAGCGTACAATTAGAGCTGTCTTTCAGATAAATTCCCAGGCTGTTGTTTGCCACAATATTTGATATGACAGAAAACGTCTGGCAATTATAGAGCTGGATGCCAATGGCCCTATTTTTTATAATCTTGCAGGAGCTGATAGTGGAGTCAAATGTATTAAATATTAAAAGTCCGTTCGTGTTGTTTACTATTTCGTTTTTTGTTATTACGATCGATTCTGAAACTGATGCGTAGATCGCGCCGCTGTCCTCTATATCTTTGATCACATTGTCTTCTATTATTATGCTGCTTGTATCTGTGAGATCAATGCCTGTGTATTGTGTCCGAATAATTGTGTTGTTTCTAATAGCCGCATTTGTGACGTTATAAAGTCTAATACCACCACTCTTACAATGAAATATACTATTGTTTATTATTTGTATGTCTCTAAGGTCCTTACCTGTTATCGCATTACTTGATAGATCGTAAAATCTTGAATTCGTGATAGTACAATCTGTCGAGTCCGAAATAAAAATACTTGACCCATCTGTTCTTTCAATCGTTACATCAGAGACCATGCACTTGGAGGACTTTAAGATAGAGATCGCCTGCGTGACATTAGCGAAGTGGCCGTGGGTAATGTTCACATTATTGGAATTGACGAGAATGATTTGGCCATAGTCATTGCCATTAATGACGGTGTCGTGCATGTTTTGGAAAAAGCCGAATTTTATCCCGTTGATGGTGTTGCCGCTAATTTCTGTCCCTGACTCAGGTTGCGAATCGTCAATCCACATAGCACTGCGGTCGAGGGTATTATTTATAATTCGCAGTGGGATGATGGGAAGATCCATAATATTGATTCCGGAGGCTGTTTTTGTAAAAGTATTATTTATGATGTCCAAATAGCTACCTCCACGAGTAGTAATTCCGTTTATAGAATCGATGAAGAGGCTGGACTGAATTGTCACGTTATTTATTTTTTTGAGAGATTGGATTGCAGATGTTGTTCTGTTGAATATACAGTTTTTAATTATTACATCTACAATATATGCCTTGGAATTAGGATCACTTAATCCGCCAGCCAGTATTATGCTTAATCTTGCAAGTTCAAACTTGGAATCAGTGATGGTAATCGAATCCAGGTTGGTGAGGAATATGCCCCAGCCAGTAAAGTAGAATGTGTTATTGGTGATCCTCATATGTGAACAGTTCTCGCCACTAATTCCGTAATGGTTTCTTTTGAAGAACGAGTCACGAATTTCTCCATTTGTTACATTGTTTAGAAGAATTCCTGTCCGATTGGATTCGATGAAGCAATTCCGGATCACAAAGTGGACCGTTGTGTTCCCAATAATGATCCCTGTCACGTTGGCGATATGGAGACCTTCTATGAGGTATGGGTCTGTCGAGTTTCCGCTTCCTGGCCAACCTTGTGTGGCAAAGTCTACGTTAGAGTTGATGATGATAGGATCATGTGATGAGTATCCGGAGACCACTACAGGTCCGCGCTTTTGTGTTTTTAATTTATGTGTAGTATTAGAATCCCCTGAACTCACGCTATCTGTCACGAGACCCATTGAGGTTGTAAATACCAGCAGAAACACTGCAAGAGTCAATAAATGGTTCCTGATTTTCGGCATTACGCATTGCCTCCTTTCCTTCTACTCATGCCAACGTGAAAATTAACAAATATTATTCTGCGAACATTTAGAGATGTCAAGATTTGTGTCAGAATTTGGCTCTTTGGTATTATATCTGTATATTATTCAGCAATCTTGTCGGAATACAGCGCACTCCGTTTTTGGTATTTGATCATGCAGGCTCCTTGGGAGCTGTGTGAAAAGTCCACAGACATAGATCGTTCAAGTCAGAATGAATCCCGAAACGTTTTGGATTCGATCGCAAAATGGTGTTCATACTTCTCATGATCACTATTTCACTGACTTTTCACACAGAGCCGGCTCCTTGGAGCAAGCGAAAAGCATGACTAATTTTTCTGTCGCGCTCGTCGATCCAGAGAGGTATAACTGTGAGCTACTCCTGTGAATATGTATCTCTGACTACATTTCTGCGGATTGTTAAAGTGGTGGGCCCCCTCAGATAGATGGAAGGGGGGACGTTTCGGATTGTACGAGAGATCAGATCACAACATTCTCGGGTTCGACCTGGCGATGCTTTAGACTGAGGGCGTCAGATGGGATCTTTTTCCCGCCATAGAGTTCGGCTTCTGGTTCGCCACGATAGAGCGCATCTGCGATTCGAGCCATTGCATCTGATTTCATAATGCCGCTGCCGCTTGCACCGTTCACGACAAGGACACCATTTTCGAGATAGACATGCGGAATCGCATCAGGAGAATAGCTATAGCCACCACCCCAGCTTGAGACTGGTCGTGCTCCCTCAAATGCGGGGAAGTACTTTGAGAGCACTGGATAGAGACTGTTCTCGTAGTACGGGGTCTCACCCGTGTTGAAGTCCTCCGTCTGAACGTAGTTGTACGATCGGCCCAGCTTGTCACCGCATCCGATCCAGAATCCTTTCTCTTGAAGCTGAGGTCTGAAGTAGACGGCTCCTCCAGCACCCGCAGTTGGGAGGATCACAAAGGGCACGCAGTTCATGTCATTGAACCCTTTGGTGTTGAGAAGGTCGAGAAGCTTCTGGTTGTCCTTTGCGTGGATGACAAAAATCTGGCGTTTCTTAGCCTTCAGCCGACTGTCCATGCCTATTGGGTCGAGGAGCTCATTCGCCCACGCACCAGTGGCGAGAACGGTGGTCTCGGCGCGTATCGGCCCATCGTCGGTGACTACCCCATTGACACGCTTGAACTGCCAGACGAATGGTTCACCGGGGAGATCGAGTTTGGGATCTGCCTCTAAGAGAAGTCGGGTGACATTGACATTGAAGCGTGGTTTGACATGTGATATCTTTTTAAATTCTTCAAAATAATAATCGACAAGTCGAGTAGGATCGAGGACTGCACAGTCTGCACCAAAGAGACCATAACTGACTTCTCGCAGATTCATCAGTTCTGCATCCTCATCGCCGCTGAAGTCTGTGTTAAGACCGGGCATCAGATCGTTGAGTTCTTGTTTGTTGTATACGCGGTAATGTACTCCCGACGCCTTCATCCGTTTCATCCAGAGTTGCACGCTATCACTGTTGAGCTGTTCTTCACTGAGCAGCCAAAGATAGCCCACCTTCTCGAACATGAGTTCGAATCCTTCCTCATTTTGGATGTGTTCCATGTGCTTGATCGACGTGTCTGTCAAGAGCTGATTGGTCGATGAAGCGAACATGTTACGAACAGCAGCCGCGCTCATGGCCGTATTTGCTTGGCCCGGGGCTGACTGTCTGTCAAGAAGGAGTATCCGCTTGTCAGGATTGTTCTTCTGCAAATAGTATGCAGTCGCCGTGCCGATGACGCCTGCTCCTACTACTATTATGTCGAAGGTCTCTTCGCTCACGCTTGTCGCCTCCGGTTTCTGAGCACGTGTCCGGTAGGAACTCAGTTTTAATACTTTGGATTTCCCAGTGGTCGCCTCCAACCGTGACCGATCTCTACGAGTCAGGAGGTGGGACTGTTAATTGCATGCGTTCATTGAACATCTGTTTCAGGAAGAGTCTGGAGACTATGATCCCACAGCTCACGGTTGAGAGAAAGATCATGATGAAGATGATGACCTGATAAAATGCTGCCGCGACAGGACTTGCACCACCAATGATCATTCCACTCATGAGACCTGGAATACTCACTATTCCCAGCGACGCATACCGATTGAGGTTCGGAAGCATGCCGCTTCTGATCGACTCTCTGATCGTGAGGTCTGTGGCCTGAAGGGGTGTGGCACCGAGTGCGAGTGCGGTTTCCATGAGGGCACGCTGCTTCTGAGCATTGCCCCACATTCTGTCAAGGACAAGTGCCGTCATGCCCATTGAATTGCCTATGACCATACCTCCCATGGGGATGATGAACTCTCCAGTCGGTTTGACGATGCCCAGAATCGTTGCGAGAAACATGACCCCGACACCTCCAACGAAAATCCCCGGTAACGAGGTCTTCATGACTCCCGGGATCTTGTCAAGGTTTCCGCGGGTCGTATAGGCTGCAAAGGTGGCCATGAATGAGAGGACGATATAGATGATGATCATGTTCTCAAGTGCAAAGATCTCAACGAGGATGAGTGCCATCAAGATGATTTGAATTGTGCCGCGAATCGTTCCTACAATGAGTTTGCTTCCGACTCCCAACCCCTGCCAGCGGGTGACAAGAATCAGGATTGCCAAGAGGATCATCGCAGTGATGTAGCTTACTATCGCTTGCTCTACATCAGTAGGGAGTGAGTTGAACCAAGCCATTATGTCAAAACCAAACTGCATCATCTTAGTGCACCTCCGAATTTCCAATTTCTATGACTCGCGAAGTAAAACGTTCTGCCTGTTCTCTATTGTGGGTCACGATCAGAACGCCCACTTCTCGGTCTGAGACCACATTGTTCACGGTGGTTTCTACCATGAGTGTGGACTCCTCGTCTAGGGCAGAGGTCGGTTCATCCAATAACAGTGCATGAGGTTTTAGAAGTAATGCTCGAGCTATTGCAATACGTTGTTTTTCTCCACCCGAAAGATTGTCCGCTACTTTTTCCAGCATCGTTGAGGGGAGATTGACCTCTCGTAGCACTTGTGCGAGGGCCTCTTCTGTTGTCTTTAACCTGTGGATCTTAAGGCCCCACAGTAGATTGTCTCTGACCGTTCCCGGGAACATACTTGCCTGCTGCGGTACGAGGATCATCCTTCGTCTGAGCTCGCGTGGGTTCCATTCATGTACATTCTTTCCGAGAAAGATTACCTCTCCGGAGGTGGGCGGAATCAGGTCCACTGCAATACGTAGAAGCGTGCTCTTGCCTCCCCCTGATGGGCCGGAGATCCCAATGACCTCTTTATGATGTAGGTTGAGAGAAACATTCTCAAAGAGTGTTCGGTCACCATATCGTTTTGTGACCTCTTTCAGCTCGAGGATATGGCCGTCCATATGAAAATCGCCTATTCAGCTCACTTGTGTCCTATATTTGAATCGTCCTACATCGGCCTTGCGAATTGTATGCGCTGATGATAACGACTCTTTATGCACTCTTGTTTACCCGGTATGGGTTTTTTCATTTAATCTGCAATGCACAAGACTGATGAGGCATATAGCAGATGAATGATTAAATGCGGTCCACGCAAAACACAAATGTAACTATTTAGAACCATACATTGGAGGACTGGATAAATGCCTGGACTTGTCGTCCGTAAAAATAATGGAGAACTCAGATGGTATCCGTTCTTTAATCGAGGAGACTTCTTCTCGTTCTATCCTGATAGAGATGCTGGCGTCTATGAGACCGGAATAAAGGTCGGTAAAGGGTTCAAGTTCGAAAAACATTTGCCAGGGTACTGGATGCGTTCTTCTTCTGGGAAACGTCGAATTGGTGGTGGTAATTCTCTTATTGTGTTGGAGAAGGACGGCGATCTGAAATTCTATCGATTTGAAGGCCAGACTTTCATGGTGCATGATACCGGAAAGCGAGTTGGACGCGGTTTCAAACCAGAATGGGACTATATTGTTGCTGAGTGGACAGGAAACGGTACCAGTGATCTCCTCGTTCGTGATGAGGATGGTCACCTGCGCCTCTTCCCGTGGAATGGCGAAAAGTTCGTTGATCTCGGCTCCGATGAGCGAGTAGGCGACGGGTTCGATAAAGAAAAGTACACACATCTCTTTGCGGGATACTGGACTGGAGGTTCGACACCTGACCTTGTGGTACGAGAGAAAGATGGAGACCTCTGGTTATATCCCTTTGATGGGCGCACCTTCAAGGGTCACGGCAAACCACGTCGTATAGGTCGTGGATTCAAGGATCATTTCACGCATTATCTCGTCGACCACTGGATGGGAAATGGAACTCCTGATCTCATTGTCCGTGACAAACATGGTCATCTTATTCGGTATCCCTATGGCGACTACGGAAAGTCAGAGGGGTTCACGTTCTCAGACCCGCCCTATGAGGAGGTCGGAAAGGGATTCAAAGAGAAGTGGGTCTATATCGTTGGGCACTGGCGCAAACCCGGTCACCCCGATCTCATCGTCTGTGATGATCACCATACGATGAAGTTCTTCCCCTTTGAGAATGGTGAGTTTGTAGAGCTTCCAAAGGATCAAAAGATTGTTGGCAAGGACTGGAACTTTGAAGACTACTGGGATTTCTATCCTATTGATGAACCCACATATCCGCAACCTACGAAGTAGCGCTCTGCATGGCCTTTACGCAAGTTTCTTAAGCCACACAAAGACGGCGGGTACGGGTTTAGCGGTATGACAGAGAATGGTAGCCATGATGATCTTGAGCTCTCGTACTTTGAGAGCTCAAACATTACAAAGCTGGATGTGATTGGCACTATTCTTGCCGCCATCTATGGTGTTTCAAGTACCATTCCTATCAGTACCTTCTTTGGTGCCTTCGGAGTGACCAGCACCGCCCTCGGTTTTTCGATTTGTATTGCGCCACTATTTGGGATCCTTCTTGGTCCTCACCGTGGGTTTGCCTACGGTCTTATCGCAGGTCTCATTCAAGGTGCCTTGGCCACGGTTGTTCCAACAGCAGGTCTTGCCCTTCTTAATCCCCCCGTTATCCTTGGTCCCGCAATCTCGGGACTCTTCACAGGACTCGCGCTTCGCAAATTTACAACTATCAGGGGGCGGAAGGTTCCCGGGCCGCTCTTCACAGCAATTTATATGCTAATTATTATTACCCTTTATGAGATTCCCAATTACACTGCATGGTGGTTCATGTTGCCCTATGCCCTTGCCGCTATTATTGCACTGGTTCTACAGATCTATCAGATAGAGTTCGATCCCGAGAAGGAAGGTTGGCGTAGATACGCTCAGGTCTTACCATTCACCTTCATTGGAACCATGACGGACTTTTCTATGATGACGATGGGTGCTGTCTACTTGATGGCAGTTCCAGCTGTCGTGTTTGGATCAGTCATCTTTCCGTTCATGCTCGGTGAGCGAATTGCCGCAACGGTTGTCAGTACTATAATTGCATTCGTTGTCTTGGCAACTTTTAGAGACGTTCTGATTGTTGGGATGAATAGTTGATTAACTTGGAGGGATTTTATTACATTTTTTACCCCATACATTGCTGAGTGACGCGCGGACATCTAGCTCGTTTTCGAGTTATTATTTTATGATCTTGCTGCATATATTACTTTATTTTATTTCGCTTTTTGCTTGTCTAACGAAATCATACACAATCTCTAGTAGAGATATCATTTCTAAGAGTTCGTCGGTTGATATTTTGTAATATTCGTGTGCTATTAGATTTCTAAAGAATACCAGTTTCTTCGCGGCATTGTACATTTCATTTGTCATCAAGTGTTCCTGTAATAAAATTTCAAATATTTCTCTGTACGTTGAAGGGAAGCCAAGTTTCCGTGTTGTTATAATGGACTCACCTATCAATAAGAGCATTTACTGTCTGAAAACATTCCATTGCCAACGTATTGTACACAAGATAATCTGAAACGTTTCTATCTCGGAGCATTGATGCCTTATTATAATGTTTTTCAAATCGCAAAATGTTCTCTACAAGTTTCATGCTCCCACTCCCTCAGAGATTCGCCTATATAACCACGAGATCTCCAAGTAATTCCTAAGAACTTTCTTTTTAATCTCTAATAGATGTGTTTCATTTTTATTGAATATCTCAATGCCTTCTTTTAATACATTAAATTGAATATGAAGCGGAAGGCGATGAAAGAGAACTAAGTCAATTCTATCGGAATAAAGGCTGCCAATATCTGCTTCACTTTCAGAATCCGTTTTGTCTAAAATTACTGCAATATCAGTGTCCGAGAGTGGTTTTGCTTCTCCTTTTGCAACAGAACCGAAGAGGAAGACGGCAATTACATTTGGGTCATTTCTTAATGTGATCAAAATCTTTTCAATATCATTGTCCATTTCCATCATCCTGTGTATCGACGCTACCACCAAAATACTGTCATATTTCATGCTTTAGTTGGAGTTGCACCATTTATCGCTTATACACATAAACTATTACTTTCCATCTATTAAAAACGTGTGTGTATAACGTGATGTATTCAGATATTGAATGGTTGCTTTTTATTTTATCTTTCTTAGAAAGTGCAAGACTGTGATAAAACGGGCGAATATCATCATTACAAATTATGAATCAAGTTCCGTCATTACATGATGTGAACTTGCTTGTATCAGAGGTCTACGATAATCGCTCTAAATCGATTGTATCATCTTACGGACATCGAGCCATTTGTCTTCTACAACGAAGATCTCTCTCAGGTTCTCGTCTTCACGACGTCTCAGATATTTGGTGATGATTGCACCACCTGTTCCTAAAATCGTGAAATATGCAAGAATGAGAATCCCGCCCGGAACCGTCCATACAGCCTCCATACCATATGTTTTCCACAGTGACACTGCCCAAGGACTAAGCCACGACCAGATTAATTGGCCAAAGAACATAGATGCAAGTCCCCAAACGAAAAGAATCCTCTTTCGAGTGCGGATAAATGTCCGATAGTAATCAATAGTCTCTTCTGGAATGGAGAGTCTTTCTTGGACATGTGGAATGACCTGCTTCTCGATACAGTATACGGGATAGATCCAATAATGCCAGAATCCCATTATTACAGCCATGATCGGTACTGAGATCCCAGTATACTCCAACCAAGCAAGGAACCCCATACTTGTATAGATAATTGCGCTCTGAACTATGCTGAACAAAAAAAGGCAAATGCTACAATAGCTTCAGGATAGTTCCAACAAGTCTGATAGAACTCTTCGTCTTCCTCAGCCATTTGTATTCCTCTCATTAAAATGAAGTTCGTATTTAATATTTTATAGATATAATTTGTATCCGATAATATACTAACATGAACTTTATTTCTCGTTTGCATGGGATAAGGTATTCTATAATTTTAACTGCTTTCGTTGAATTGCCCGTTTGAAATGGCCGTGATCAATTCCATCAATCGTTCCCTTGTAAAGTTCTTCGGATGAAGATAGTAATCCGTCGTAGTGGTTGGGAGTCTGATGAGTTCGGAGTTAGTGGTAATGATCGCTCCCTCTGGCGTCGGGATTGCGAACTGCCCTTTTCTTCGATGGACTTTGTACCCCGCCAGTTTGCGATAACCGAGTTTGAGGAAATTTTTGGGAACAATAATCTTTTCTGAAGTCTGCGCGTTTATTCGATCATCTCGCACAAAGTACAGACTTCCTATTGTGGTGGGTACCGCGAAGATGATCACATCTGCAACTCGGGTGACCGCATACTCTTTGGTGATGACTGGTTCTTGGTTGATAGTTTTTAATATTCTTATTTGTAAGAAATACGATTCAATTTTTGCTGAGCCTTCGGCCTGAAAGCCGCCGATGAGGGCCAGTAAGGTTCCTATGATAACTGACACCAAGTATAGTATATTCGAAAAAACAAGTTCCATAAGCAAAATTGGGACTGTCAAAATTACCCCTATGACAATTAATCCTGCACCTCTCCTCCAAGCCTGCTTTGATTGTTTTCTAAGAGCCGCCAACAACTCTTCTTCTTCATTTGAGGATGTTACTGATTCTTCCATCTCTTTCCTCTCTCCAATCTCCTCGGGATCAAAGTTCCTAAACTCAAGTACAGATAAACACGAATCGGTTGTAAATTTTGCTGCAACGGATTCCGTTCTGGTGATCATGCCTCTGCTATGTGATCCTCTTGAATTGCCATGACCAGTCGGAGTAATTGCTCTTGTGAAAAGTCCCGAGGATGTAAACAGAATTGTTTCATAATGCTCGGAAGTACATAGATCACGCTATCGACTGTGTAAATGTGTTTGTCCGGTGTTGGGACCGAATAGCGTCCTTCACACCGATATACCTTAAAATCGGCGAGAGTCTTTTTCAGGCAGTCTCTGAAGATAGTTGGGACATTGATCGTGTGCGCGACCTGTGCATTCAGCAGTTCTAATTTTGCAAAATATATTCTTCCCGTCCTCGGTGTGGTAAATGCGATCACATCTTCAAATCTGATGACTGCATACGTATCAGTGATGAGCGGGTTGGGTTCTATCTTTTTCAGTTGGTCAATCAATATACGATATGACTTGATCAATGAGGCTCTAGCTATTAGGATCACTCCTGCTATGGATGCCAGTAAAAACCATGTAGTGAGGAGCTGGAACCAATAGCTCGTATAGCGAAATACCGACGGAATCAGCAATAATACGAGTAAGGGATCAATCCACGAAAACAAGACGACAATCCCGATCGCTAAACTGTGTTTCTGTGCTCTGAGTAACCTGTACTCAAAATATTCTGTTGAACCCACCATTTGTGACACTTAGCCCGCCTCTCTAACTTCCCATGTTGAAGTGATCACGTCAATCGCATTATAGGCTTTCAATGAAAGCAATGCTTTAAATTTATGCGCAAATATTATTCTTTTATTATTCCGTGCCAACTCTGAAAGAAATTGTGACTTTCCGCTTTATCGGAATTTTAATCTCTCAATAACGATCTGCATTGAGCGAAGGATCATGGGGAGCGGCATTGAAGGTATCGTTGTGGTATGTTTCTCAATTATCTGCTCAGGTAGTGGTGGTACATGTATGAACCCTACTTGTGCTGTGAGTTGGTCCATTGCACGCCAATGCATGAGATTGTAAAAGAGCCAGTTGCAGCCATAGGTCCCTGCATGATAGCTGACCTCTGCAGGGATTCCTTCATCTCTTAGTGACTTGGCAAGATATGCAACATCGAGATCCGTAAAATATGCAGGAGGGCCCTCTTTTTCAATTAGGTCGGATTCTGGAATGTTTTCGTAGTTATCTCCACGCATTGTGTTAAGCGCATTGACTGCTATCTTTTCGAAGGTGATCGCTCCGCGATTTGCTTGGCCACATGCGATCACTACTGACGGCTTATGCTGATTGATTGCATCTCTGACTTCATCAAGAGCCCGCGTATAGTCGAGATGTAGAACCTTGCCGACAATTTTGAATTGACCCACCGTTGTGTCGTCCATTGCCTTTGCAAGTTCGGCAGAGGGATTGAGAGACGATCCGTCAAAAGGCTCGAATCCTGTGAGCAGGAGTGTTTTGGTCATGGGTCAGCACCGTCTAGAACGTGGGACTGATGCTACTTGAATATGGTGGCTCTTACGAGACCCCCAGTGAACCTATGATGAACCAGATTCCCAGTGTCACCTGAAATAGACCGACCGCCACATTCATCCAATTGATCCCTCCCACCATTGCTTTCTTCCGAGCCTTGTCTGTTCCAAGGGTCAAGAATGCACCATAGAGGAGATCAGTTGAGATATGGGTCAGGTAGACGAGGATCCCAGCCACGAGGATAGTTCCTACTCCCACCTGAAGATCGACCACGAGGACAGTGACGGTAGAGAGACCTATTGCGAACCACCAGAGCAGAAAGTATGGGGAGAGAATGCTGACCAATGCGCCCTGAATGGTTGCTGGCGGCGGTTACCGGTGGCGTATTTTGCTCATCACTCGTGTCTTCTAATTCTTCAGCAGAGTATCGGTATTCCCGTAGCGCAAGAAGCCCAAAAAAGATGACCACGAGACCCCCAGCTCCCATGATCAGTGCAATCATGAATGGCGTCATCACAAGCGAGTGGACACTGATAATAATAACAATTACAATTCCGACCTCCACGATCGAGTGACCGACCATAGGGAGCATGCCAAATAGCCTGCCTCTCTTGGCTGCATTTTGTATGACCGCAGCCGAGAGCGGGCCGGGTGCTAGTGCGCCAGTGAGTGAGAGCAAAAACCAAGCTGCTAGGATCTCAAGAATGGTCATTTAATGCGCCTCGGGATGTACCAATACTGGTGCCAAAAAAAAAGGTTCAGCAATGTACACCGGAAAATTTTCATTTTCTGGGCATTGTTATTTAAAAATGCCATGCCCAATATCCTTAATAGAACTGGGCCCGCTATCATAGTAGATTCATGGAGCGGCTATGCTGTGAAACTAGTACAGATAGTCTTGCCCTACGATAAGACTGAGAGCATCTATAATTTCCTTGTTGAGGCAATGGAAGTTGTGAACATTCAGCGTATTGATGTGGGCACGGCTCACCTCCTATTCTTCCGTGTTCCCGACGACCTTGTTTCCGACATGGTGGAGGCTCTCAAGAGTAGGGGTCTTGGTATAGAGTATGGCCTGATCGACGTTATTGATACGAAGGTCTCTCTCCCTGGTGATATCAAAGAAGAATCAACAGACGAGAAGTTTCAACGAGAGGCAACTCTTGCTGTTGAAGAGATCTATCGCAACGTCAAGAAGCAGGCATCTCTGAGTTTTGACTTTGTTGCATTTGTCATCCTAGCTGCACTGATGGCCGGTGTTGGTCTCATTCAGAACAACGTCACGATCATTGTTGCTTCGATGCTTCTCTCACCCCTGATGGGTCCCATGTTGGGAGTTGCACTTGGTCATGTGGTGGGTGATAAGGGCCTGTTTATCAAAGGCACGCGGAACGAACTGTTCGCACTTGCTCTCTCTTTTGCAGTCGGTGCGATCATGGCGATGTTGATGCCTTTCCTCTCTCCGGGGCCGCCCTCCCTAATGACCATTGTCGAGAATGACTGGAACTCTCAAGTCCTCACCGAGATAACTCGTCGAGGTGGATTTTCCGCACTTGATGTCGGTGTTGCGATCTTCTCAGGGGCAGCAGTGGCAGTCTCTGTGACTCGTGGTGACATGTCATCACTTGTCGGTGTCGCAATATCCGCCGCCCTCATGCCTCCTGCTGTCAACGTTGGCATGATGATTACTCTGGGCGCGATCAGCGGTTCCGCTATTGGAATTCATATCGGGGTTGGTTCTCTAATGCTCCTGATTATGAACATCATTATCATCGACGTGGCGGCCATCATCATGTTCCGAATAAAGAAGATCGGGGTCTTGTCTGATAAGGCCGTGGACTGGGTTCAGGTCTCTCACTTCCGAGACACTGGTCAGTCACTGTACCATCATCAGTCTACTAAACCTAAAGAGACCACATTTACCCCCGCCTCTTCGTCCTCTTCCCCTCCCAAAACTACGCCAACAGAAAAGCGGGCCGACGGCGAAGGATAGGCCAATAGGTAACTGACACATGCCGTAAACTAGATGAACCTAGAGCTAATAGAGATCATTAGACACAGATCTGAATGCCTTCCCTATACTACCAACAATGGTGGACTCCTTTTGGAGTTCCCATTTTTCATTTTAAGAGGTCTTTGTCCCTATTATTTTTTATTCACAATCGACTACTGAATCGTTCTGGTAGGGGCTTAAAAGATTACGTTCGCAAAATACAGATGGTACTCCCCCAATAGAGTTCCTAGTTTTCTCATTCGGTACACTGATAAGCTCAAGTATGGAAGTGGTGACTGATAGTGATGGAGCAATCTACGATCCCTGACTTTGATTCACAGGGCGGAGCAATGTCTGATGATTGGACATTTGAGAGAGCGAGTACAAACTATATGACTCATGGGCTTCATCCCTATCCAGCAAGAATGATTCCTCAAATTGCAAGAAAATTGATACTCCGGTATTCGAAATCTGGTGAAACGGTCTGGGATCCGTTTTGTGGGTCAGGAACTGTTTTAGTCGAGTCAATGCTCTTAGAGCGAAGATCTATAGGGACTGATCTGAATCCTTTTGCTATCTTTCTCTCAAAAGTCAAGACCACACCAATAGAACCCGATCTGCTGAGCATTACAAGCAGAAAGATCATCGAACAGGTCCTGTCACTAAAGCCGGGCGACATAGAAGCTCCGGTGCCACCAATGCATAATATCGACTATTGGTTTAAAAAATATGTTCAAAACGATCTCGCGCAAATATTGGCCGTCATTAACGGGATCGAAGATTCTGACCTGCGAGATTTCTTCCGCTTATGCTTTGCTTCCACTGTTCGTGATGTTTCTAATATGAAACGTGGCGAATTCAAGATCGTGCGGATGCGTAAGGAAAAGTTGGATCGTTTTCAGCCGGAGGTCGCGGCAATTTTTGCCAAGCATGTTCAACGGTGCGTCCCGTTGATGAAGTCATTTCATGCAGCACTTGCTGATAAAGAGGTCTCCACTCCTGAGATATTTGAAGTTGACAATCGTGTCGCACCTATCGCTCCTCGCTCAGTAGATCTCGTCGTGACTTCGCCCCCGTATGGTGACAGTGCAACAACGGTCGCCTATGGTCAGTACTCGAAGTATCTCGCCCTTTTGCTAGGTCTCGAACACGAAGACGTTGTTTCTGTTGACAAACGAAGTCTGGGTGGCTCAAACAAACATGATCATGCAAATGGCGATCTTGAGAGTGAGAGCCTCTCAGCGATCTATCATCAGGTGCAAGCAAAGAGTGAGAAGCGAGCAAAGCAATTATTGGGCTTTTTCAATGACCTCAACGGCTCGTTACTCTCAATCTATGATAAGATGCGTAGTGATTCACAAGTATGCATAGTCTTGGGAAACCGGTTAATGAGCAGGGTCAGAATTCCGACACATGTGATCGTCTCTGAATTAGGCGAGGCGATGGGTTTTGAGTTGGAGCAGATGATCCCTCGTAAAATTCCAACTAAACGAATGCCATGGCAAAATGCTCCAGAGAACGTTGAAGGTGAAAAAGCGGACACAATGCATAGCGAGCATATAGTCGTTCTACACAAGCCTTAGATGATCCTTATCTTTTCTCTGAACAATTTTGGCATCTTGGTCTCAAGCATTCGGTAACACGGGCCGTGATCTCTGACGGTGCCATCGCTTTTTACATGCATTCGCCAATCAAATGTAATATCGCCATTCTCTATGAGTTCAATACACTTCGTGATGTCCGCGTTGGCAAGTAGATATGCTTCATCATATCGAAAGAATTCTTCTTTCCCCTCTCGTTTCCTCTCCGCAATTATCAAGACCAAGTTTGAGACTTTCCTCGACAGTTTGTCTTCTAGTGACTGAAAGTCTTGGGAGGCAACGATCTCATCGTTATGTGAGAACAGAATTCTCTCGTTGTCCTTATCAACTATCATCTTCCAATGACGGTTATTCTCGCTGATAGCATCTAGTGTAAGGTATAGTGCTTGTCTATTCCGTTTCTCATCCCAGTATCCATGGGCTTGCATGAACTCGGCCCGGCTCTTGTACTGATGCAACTTCGGGGCCTTTGACATAAGTGTGATTGGTGTCTTAGAATCGCGTCGTGTTGTCTTGATCTCCAGTAGTCCCCAATCGGGTAGGGCCACATTTGTCTCCGGAAGGCCAAGAAGCCCTTCCATTGTGTGACCAACTCCGGTATTGCCCTTCCTATACGATCGAATCCATCCAACATCCCGGATCTTTTCAATTCTTCGTACAAGTTCCTCCAGTGTCATTTCAGGAATCGAAGTCATTTACATGCCTCATGTAGATTTACTATCTGGTAGAGGTTAAGTCTTCTGAGACCCTTCCTGTGATTGAAAGATGGTTCTCTTTGGCCGGTGTGGTTAGCGAAGATCCTCCCGTGTTCGACTTTAGATATAGGCCGGCATAAGGCATTCAGAGGCAATCACCATCTTTAGCACAACTCACTCTGTTCTATGTTCGAGTCCACGGCTCTTCAATATCTTCTTGATTTTTGACCGATCGATCATTCTACTGCTCAAAATGTGCTGCTTTATTGTTAACGCATATATACAAACTTGTGCCATGCGAGAATGGGGTGTTATCTTGAAGGCAGATGCGCCAACCACCAAAATAGTCTTAACCATATTTTTTGTAATAATATTAACAACAACTATGCAACCTATACGTAACTCAGTTTCTCTGAGTGCAGTGCCATCTGAACATGATCTGGAACCTCCATCAGTATCTGGGAGTTCATTCCAGTACTCTCTGGCCTTTACCCCGCATGGTCCGATCACTATCACTTCAAATGCGGACTTTGCTTCACAGGGCTGGCCGGGAAGCGGTACCAAGGCAGATCCGTACGTGATTGCGGGGCTAAATATCACTGCGACTAGTACGTGCATCGATGTATCACATACCGACGCCTACTTTGTCATTCGTGATTGTTTTCTCACCAGTGATATTAGCAATAATGGAGTTGGGATCTCATTTGATGGGGTGAAAAACGGATTGATTACTGGCTGTCACATCCGTAATGGTTCTTACGGAGTGTCATTCTCATCCTCATCGGATAATCTCATCAGGAATAACACGTTCACTGAGAACGGGTGGGCTGGTGTCGGTCTCAAATCCTCGTCGAATAACCTCATCGAGAACAACACGTTCACTGCAAACATATGGGCCGGTGTATCATTTTCGTCCTCGTCGAATAATCTTATCGAGAACAACACGTTCACTGCGAACGGATACGCAGGTGTGTCATTATCGTCCTCATCATACAATGCCGTCGTTGCTAATGCAATTTCTGAGAACGGGATGTATGGTGTGTCGTTCGTATTTGCTCCGAACAACACCATCGAGAACAATACGATCACTGCGAACGTGTTGATTGGTGTGGATTTGGATTCTTCTTCGAATTGTCGCATCAATCATACAACATTTGTGAATAATGGTCTTGTAATCGATGCCTCTTCTGTGGACGACTGGTATCAGCAGATCAGTTCCGACACGACCGTGAACGGAAAGCCTTTGGGCTACTTCTGGAACCTGACCAGCGGCACTATCGATGGGAGCCAGTATGGTCAGGTGATCCTTGCCAACTGCACAGGAGTACGGGTGGAGAACGGTCAGTTCAATAACGTATCAGTGGGAATCCAACTGGGCTTCTCATCAGGTACGACCATTGTTAATAATACCATCACCGCGAACGGTTGGAATGGAGTGTCCTTTTCATCTTCATCCAACAACACTGTGAAAGATTGCGTTATTCGGTCGAATACTGTTAATGGCATGACTTTCGTTTCCTCGTCGAATAACGAGATCGTGAACAACACGGTCAGTTTGAGCAAATATGGCGTATACCTTTACTATTACTCGTCGAATAACGAGATCGTGAACAACACGGTCAGCATGAATGAGTATGGGGTATATCTCTCATATCTCTCGGCTAATAATACTCTCTGGCTCAATGCATTTGCATGGAATAATGTTAGCAATGGCTACGACGTGAATGATGACAATCATTGGAACAGTACGGACATCGGCAACTACTGGTCCGATTACAATGGTACTGGAGTCTACCACGTCTCAGGTAAGGGTGGCGCCATAGATTATCATCCTATCCAGTTGGTCGATACTATTGCGCCCTCGATCGATCATCCCTTGGATCTTCAATATGCTGAAGGCACAAGTGGGCATTCTATCACTTGGCATCCTGAAGACAAATTCCCCTCAAGTTACAAGGTCTACAGGAACGGAACCGTTGTGGGATTCGGAACCTGGGATGGAAGTCCGATCACTGTGGATGTAGATGGTCTTAGTGTCGGGTCTTACAACTATACGCTGGTCGTCTACGATTCAACAGGCAATCAGAACAGTGACACGGTCTTTGTCACAGTCACGGAAAACACGATCTCTTCAACAATGCCGCCTACCATTTCGGTCACTACATTCTTTATTATGGGTCCTTCCTTCATACTCTTGGCAGGACTTGGTATTCTCGTGGTGATCGTTGTAATTGTCTTAGCAAAGCGTAGGTCTTAGCTGGTCTCATGCAGCAGATTATCTAGGGGTGGTCCCTTATGATGGGGGCCTCCTCTAGAGGTATTTTTTTTTTCATGTCAATAAATAGAGAATAGGACTGCCGTTGGCAACCGTTGATTGTTAGTTGGACAATCTTGGACATGCCGTCCCGTCTGTCCGCCCAGCAACGGCACTGGGCACATAGATGATATTCCTTGCGGCGTTCACATCCGCATGGAGTTCCGCCTCACAGTGCGGACAGTAGAAGTACTCGCCGCCTCGCCGCTCCTCTCTCGCCCCCGGCCACTCGATCCTGTAGCCTCGCTCTCCGCACGCACTACAGGTCTGCGAGGTCCACTTGGGGTTCACACTCCACACCCCTCCATACTTGTGGCCCAGCTGCTGCCTCATGTACACTATGGTCTCCCATATTCTGGCCCACAGGTTCGTACTCAGCGCCCAGGACAGGCCTCTCTTTCCAGCGGGCGGCGTGTAGTTCTTCAGGCTCTCGAAGACCAGCGTCCGCACCTCGTGTTCCTCACACCACCACACCGCTCGTGAGGCCACCTGTCGTGCGATCTCTCTGTCCAGTCTTCGTATCTTTCTCCAGACCGCCGCCAGATGCCTCATCTTCTTCAGGAGAGGCCCGGGATACTGCTGTCTATATTCGCTTGTCCCCATCTTTTTTGTCTCTGTCTTTGACTCCCAGTTCCTCTTTTTTCGTGCCACCTCTCCGCTCAGCCATCGGGTCTCCTGCCGGAGCGCCTCTCGTCTTTCCAGCAGGCCTGTCATCTCGATGATCTCATCGACATACCTGTCTTTTCCCGTACTCACCGAGACCACCAGTGGCACACGAACCCCGCGGTCGGCTCCGGCACGTCTGTGATACTCTCTCTCGCCGATGGTCTTCGCAATGAGTTCGCGATGCGGTGGCAGGAAGGGTATCTGCAGGACGACCCGCTCCCCCCTCATGATTATACGTGGAGGAGCACTGCGTCGTGCGAGCCTCAGTCGTGCGACCCGTGTCTTCAGTCGCTCGATCTCTTCAGGGTCGCCCTTTCGACTCTTGAGGCGCGTGAGGCGATACACTGCGTGCTGGAGTTCTATGGTGTTCACGAGCTGCATGTGCTGGTCTCTCATCTTTGCAGCTCGGAACCGTAACTGACGTGCGCGCCCCTTCTTTCCGTGCATGGCTGCATCCCGTGCCTTTCGCTCATCTCTCTGTGCGGCACGGACCAGCCAGTCGAGAAACCGGAGGGTCAGGGTCTGCACGCGATAGGGGGAGGACTTGTGTTCGCGTCCACGAATGGGGCGAGGAAGCTTCAGGTGGAAGAGGACCTCGTTCTCGCGGTCCCTGTCGAGGCTGAACCAGTAGCCCTGTCCGGGCATGTTTTCCGTCGAGGCTGAAAAATCACAGACTGCCGAGAGCATGAGCGGGGTCTCGAACGGGTAGCCGTTTTTTAGCCAACCGCGAATCGTATCTCTTGCGAGTGAGAAACTAGAAGGGTCCTCTCGTACGTACTTGGAGACACGACGACGTTGGCTTGTCCGCCAGCCAAGTGGTTCGCCTCTCGACCCGAGAAGTTCATGGTCGAGCCGCTTTCTCAGCTGTTGTGCTGCGGAGAGGGCATAGTAGTACGAATTCCCATTCTTTTTCTTGAGGGTGTCCTTCATCAGTTGGATGAGTTGACGGGGGATGTACTTGTTGCCTAAGAGGCGTCTGAGCAGGTCTTGATCATTGTTCAGGACTTCCAGCCCCGCTATTAATAACTGTCGCCTCATCCAGTCACTCTGGACAATTCTTGCTGCTTGTTCTAGTGCGTTCCGATAGAGCCGTTCATACGTCTTCTCGCGGATTGCCTCATTGTCCTTGTAAGCCAGAGCGCTATTGCGCTTCAGAACTACGTAGCCATGGCCTGCTTTCTCAACCAACTCTTCTCCCAGTCGCTCCAGTAGTTCCTTGTCACTATAGACTCTGGAGAGCACGTCATTTACTATCTCTACATACTTCTCAAAGTGTCCTGATAGCACATTCAGATCTATTCTCTCTACTTTTCGTCCGTGCTCTCGTGAGAGCATCTCTTGGATTTCCTCGTTCCACCTTCCTCTTCTAAATCGGGGGTCCGGCTGTCGCCCCTTTCCTTTTCGCAAGACTACTCTCTCAGAAGAGTTCAATGTGAACTCTTCAATCAGATAGGTTAGACCAGTATGGATAGACGACCACCTTATTAATCTGTCATTCATTGTCTTTTGCATTGCTTGCGTCCGCGAATGACACCGGACTGTACCTGTGGTCGTCATTTCTCTTCGCTCTTTCATTCTTACTCATTCTACTTATACTCCACTTTCCCTTATTAATCTATCAAGCAAAAAGGGCTATTATGCCAATATTTGGCTTATAATGCCATGATAGACCGATATTCAGTATTCCAAACAATGTGGAATTACTTATATATGACTACAAGCATAGCCATGGTGAACAACTTGCCACGACGAAGTGCCAACCCGCGACCGAACGAGGTCCTCATCCAGTCCATCTATACGGGACTCTCGGCCGTGGCACGGATGGGCTCGACACGCGCAAGATATGGAAACCCCTGCCTCGCAGAGGCCATGGAGTCCCTCTGGCGACGGGCACGAACACGCTATCGCAGGTCGGGCACGGGGCGGACACGCGACTTCTCGCCGATCAGAAATGCAGAACCGAACCTGCGACGCCTCTTTCTCAAGATGGTCTGGAATAGTACTCGCAGATACGGAAACGTAGAACGTAAGAGAGTCTACTCATGGAGAGAGGGGACAGTTGGCCCCCTCAACGCACTATTGAACTATGCAGGCGCACGACTGCGAGAGCTGGCAGTGACACAGTATCCCTTTCCCGAACCGAAGAAGTATCAGATCAGGGAATATCGTGACGGGCGGCAAGTGGTCCTCAACGAGCATATGGCAGGGTTGAGAGGAGAAGACGATGGTGCGGTCAAGACCTATTGGCGGGCGGGCTATCCGACCTCCCGGACCTATCCCCGTGTCTTCCTCGCGCATCCCACCCTTCCCTCCCTGGACTTTGTGGACATGATCCGGGCTCACGTCGTGGAACTGGTGCGCCAGTGCTTCATTCACAATGTCCCACGGACCATTGCACAGGCATACATCGACAGGCTCATCCACGAACTCGCTCCCTTTCTGGAATATGTCTATACTGGTGGAGAGAGGGGACGCAAGGACTTCTTTCCCGAGGCAGACCGGGAACTGCGGAACATCGTCCTTGAGATAAGAGCAGAGTACGGCGTCAGAGCGGGGAGAAGACAACGCATGAGTAGATTGGTACGGGAGTTTCAGACTGCCTCCGCCAATATCGAGACCCTGCGACAGAACGCCCTCCACGCCCTGAAGGAATTGGAGGACACGGAGGCTATCGCACAGGCACAGGAGATCCTCGACCAGATCGACCGGGCCAACATCGGAGAGGCGGATGTGGACCGCCTTATGGAACGGGTCACGACGCTTGCCCAACATCAGGGCACCGACTGGCATCGGATGCTCCTCAGCGGCCTGCCACATCCCGCCTCACTGAAGTCCGTGGTCCTTCATGGCGATGGACTCCTTGATAGGCCTTCAGACACGCTCTTCGTGGCAGAGCTGTCCGTCCTCGGCGAAGGCGCGGGCGCTGCCGACATCGTCCTCTTTCTGAGAAGAATTATTGATGAGAGGGTGGTGTGGACGCCCATCGCAGTGCTGGAGATCAAGACCAAGTCGGCCTTTGACTTCACTATTATTGGCATCAGGCCGCGCACAAAGAAGTATGATACCCGTGTTCCTCATCCCATCATCGAGAGGCGGCCACTCACCGACTCGGAGTGGGAACGGGTCCTTCATTCGACACCCACGTTGAGCGCAGAACACCAACTTGACCTGTACTCACGAGCCATCATACAGGAATACAGCGACCTAATCACAAACGACCCTCGACCACCCGGAACACTCTGGCAGGGTGTCATTCTGATTGATACGACTCAACGACAGCGGGATGAGGCGTACAGTCAGTTCATGGAACTCCTCAGAGGGCTGGGGGAGGAACTCATCGCTGGCGGTCCCGACCCCTCACAGAGGACACTGTTTGCAGTATCGGGTTCAGACTCTCGGATCGCAGTAGTGGTGCTCCCCTCTACACGACAGGGGAACGCGCCACCACCCGTGAGAGAGAACAGAACGGGACCGCCACCAACCCTACCGGAACAGGATCCCTTTGCTCAACGAAGGGACCACAAGGCGTTCTTCACCCTGTACGTGTCCGTGGCGTCGCCCACCTCCTATGGCCCGGCTGCGACCACTGTAGCCACGCGATGGCACCTGATCAATCATCTTGACGAATTGTGTTCTGGTCATAGGCCACCCCCCACGATCGTGTGGCTCGACTTTCGAGGTGTCTATCCCACAGAGGGCCACAGAACACTCCTCTATCGTCGTCTCGGTCTTCATTCTGTGAACGTTAGGGGCGGCATCCCACGAGACCGTCTGAGGCGACTACGAGGACTGGTGGATCACATCCACTTCGTTGATATCCATGAGGCAATGAATGTCTTCCTGCGCGAACCCACGGGGAACAACCTTACAGTTCTGAAGGGCCACATGGCCGACATACTACAATCATATGGGAACGGGAGCACGGTCATCATCCTTGACGGCTGGAGTGAACTCTCACGCCTCCGCCCCCTCTCGAACGGTACGCTACGTGTCCTTGAGGAACGACTGGTCCGGTGGCTCGACGGAGAGAACAGAGAGGTCCTCTGGCTTGACACAGGCGTGCCGGACTCGCGTATGGACCCCGTTTTTCAGAAACACAGGGTTCGCCCCCTTCCACATGACTCCCCCCGGGCAAGAGTACTGGATGAGATCATCTGGAACCTCCCCCTGCCGCCACGTGTCTTTGGCTGGCGTGCTCCCGTGGCCGAGGACGCCCGGGTCATAGTCCAGGACCTGCCCTCTGCGAGTAGACCGTGGAGCACTGTTATCCATGTGCCGCAGCTGACGGGGTGGAGCGCACGGTTCAGAGCCGCCACCGTGGACAGACGCCCGGTCCTCGATATGACCAAGGCCGAAGATCAGACTGGCCAGCGCGAACGACCCATGTACGGCAGAGGAGTCACCCTCTCAAGCATCCAGTCCCCGTTCATCAACACCGAAGAACTCGTAGAAGCAGCCATGACCCTGCTCCCAAGTCTGAGCCGTTCCCGTTCCCATGGGCCGGGCCTCCCAGCAGTCCTTGAGGCACATGGCGAGCGTGTGGAGTTAGACCAGCGACCACTACCACCACCTTCTCGCTCAATTAGACCTCCATCAGAGAAGGCTGCCACGACCGACAGGTACGACAGACTGGAGGCGCGCCTCACCCTGCGGCCGCAGATTGCCGCGTCGCTCCTTGTGGAGCGTAGGAACTACTCCCCACCGGGAGGAATCACTCGTTCGTGGCGCTGGAAACATGAGCGTGCTCATGACGCCAATGATGACGTGGCAGCGGAGTCGAGGCACAAACGGGTGACCCATCGACCTCCACCCATTGCCTTGTGGAATACGACACTGGACACCGAGGAACACCGCAGACGCGAGTTGCACAGACTGAGCAATACAGCACGTTTCCTGACGAGGCGAACTGAGATACTCTTCGATGAAGACCTTGTAAACCTCCTCGAACGAGTCAGGACTATATGTGCAGAGGGACTGAGGACCGGAGCGTCACTAGATGCATTGCAGCAGGTGGCGCATGTGCTGCTCTCCCGAAAGGAGACCCGTGAGGTCTGGCTGCTGCTGCGAGAGGAGCGCCTCCAGTCACGAGAGATCCTGAGTCGGAACAATCGCCAACTCGTGGAACAGCGACTCCGTACCGTCCCCAACCTGTTCCTCCTCTACGGAAATGCACTATTCCTGCTCATCACCGCCATCGTGAGACGGCTTGTTGATTCACCCCGTCCGGAGGCGATACAGACACTCTGGAGAGCCGTGGGGCAGTGGGTCCTCATCCACATCGGTCTGGAAATCGATCGTGAGGCACTGGGCGATACGGTGTCGCGGTACAGCACGCATGCCCTCTACTCGAATCTGCGGTCCCGGCTCTCGAACCTGCAACGCCTCCGACGGCCTGTACCTGAGACCCGCCACCACCCCGCCGATGATGTGACCGAGCCCACAATGGATAGCCCCATGATGATCTCACGTAGAATTCTGGAGGTGCGTCATGGTCGCCTGCTCATCCTCGAGGACGAAACGGATCCTACTATCGAACCACTGGCCTGGCTACTATTTCCGCAGACTCCCTCCTCCGCGCCCCCCAGTCCCTCAGAGCCCTGGTTCATGGGCCTGTTCCGATTGGGGTCACGCTTTCTGATGCGCGGTGGCTGGGCCCGTGGCATCACCGACTACTCGCATCTGTGGACCGCCGCAGAACGCGCCCGTGGAGTCTCCACCAGCGTGAAGGTCTTTCCAGCAGCAGTGGTCCATACATCCAATGGCAGGCTATTGCTATGGCTCAAGAGTCTGGTCATGGAGGACGACTCGCTGGAGTGGCACTGCTCCGGACTGCTGGAGTACCCGCGACAACGGCAGGTGGCACAGAAGAGTATTGGAACGCTGCACCCCCTTCCCCTCCACCTTCGCCTCCTCAGATGGCTGAGCCTCTCCCGACCCACAGACATAGATGTGGCCGCGTACCAGCCGGACGACTCGGCCGTGGACCATGAGGCCATTGATGCGCATGTCACAGAGCTGCTGGAGCGTGTCATGGAACAGACCCGGGACGTGGACCATGTGCATGTCAGAGTGTCTCTCGATACGGTTCAGGGCGTCTACGAGGTCGCCCTTGGCGAGAGCAGGGCGAACCCCGATATGTATGGTGTCTACCACTTTTCCCAGACGCGTGAGCTCCTGTCCTTTCTGCGGTGGCCCATGGACTCCGGTCTACCCGTGGACCTTGCTGGTGGTCAGGTCAGCTGGAACCCCATAGAAGACATCCACTACAGAGAACTCGTCCTGCCTCGTGGTCTGGTACCGCTGTCCCTGCTGAGGCCCTGGGTGGAACGCAGAGAGCCCCTCGACGGAATCACCATCTTGCCGGAAGATGTGATGTCCCTGCTCGGTGGCGTGACGGGCCTCACCGTGCAACTCCAATTTGCTCCTGTGCCAAGAAACAGTGGGCCTACCATGCACGACGGACGGTGGTCCTGTCTGTGGCAATGTACCGATGTGGTAGTCCCCGACGAGGACGGGGTGGCGACCATGAACCTGCCAGAGCGGGAGCAGCTCCTTGCGGGACTCAGAGAACTCCCTCTCTCATGGACCAAACTGGCCCTGCTGACAGACGCAGGCATGGTCTTTGACCCACATGATGGCAGTGGGTATCTGACCGATATCGTTGTGGAGTACAGCGAGGGCGTGGTCATTCCGGACTGGGTGCGACAGCACCCCCAGTTGCTGGAGGCACTGGAAGCGGCGGGCTATCCGGTTCGTGCTCTGAGCTACGACCCAGGTGCCTCTGAGGAGCCGGTCCTGACCGCAGAGGAGGAGGCCCGGCTCGAGGTTGAGTGGGCAGAGGCGGAGGAGCAGCAGCGGCTTGAGGCGGAGGCCAGAGAGGGCGCGCAGCCGGGAGATCCAGACTTTGATGGTGTCCTTCTTGACGAGGCGGATGATGTACGTATTCGTACACTGAACGAGAACGGATTCGTCTTTGACTGCTGGGTGGCGGGGCGGGACGGCATAGAGCTGCATCTGCTAGGCCGAGAAGAGGAAACCTCGCGTGTGATCCGGACGGGCGCCCTGCTCAGCGACCTTCGTGGGCGAGGCATCCACAGAGAGGTGCTGGATGAAGTGCTGGAGCAGTGGTTGCGACACGGTGGTGGTGTTGAGTTGGATGGTGACCTGTTCGCCACTGTGCGGGATGGCCTTGAGGACTTCCTGAAGCGGCAGGGTGTGCATATCGTCTATGATCTGTGACCGACGGCTATGTGGTCGCCAGTCTCTGTGCACAAAGGCTAGGCGGAGGCAGTCCCAGACGCGCCGCGTCTAGACCTGAGAGCTGCGGCTCTGAGCCCATAGACTCTCCCGGAGAAGGAGGCGATGAGAGCGAGCAGGTCTGCCACCAGTTCCTCCTGAGGAGTCCTGTGTTCCGGTGCCTCTTCACAGAGGACAAGGAGATGGACTCCATGATCGGCAAGAAGGCGTTCGATGAGTGACACTGCAAAGCGGGCGAGCCGATCGCGGTGTGTCACGACTACAGTATGAAGAAGGCCCCTGCGAGCGGTTCTAAGGAGGCGGAGAAGCCCTCTTCGTCGCATGTTGAGACCAGACCCGATGTCGGTGAAGACCATGGGATCGACCCCGTTGCGTGCGCGTACGGCCTTGACCAGCAGTTCCTGTTGACGCAGCAGGTCACCATCTCGTGCCTGACGATGGCTGGAGACCCGGGCATAGATCGCCACAGTAGTGGTAATGGTCATGGTGGTACCTGTCGCATCGTGCTGCTGCGGTGCAGAGCGATGAGAGCGGGATGAGGCAGAAGGAGCACGAAGAGCGAGGAGGCGCTGGAGTTCGGCAGCAGTGATGCGCCTATGCCCGCCCAGTGTCCTGTGACAGTGGAGCCGACCGGAGTTGTGCCAGCGGCGGATGGTCTTAGGACAGACCCCCAGACGACTGGCAGCCTCAGAGACCGAGAACATGATAATCAACCGATGGAGGGCTGTGGCATAATACGGGATAAATCAGGTGGATGTCCAACAATGTCCAAGTTTTGCGCAGCTGTTCTTTACCCTCACAGAATCTAACAATACAACTGACAGGCCTTCACTCAGAACGACCATATACTGATCCGGCCATTATTCAATCTCGATCGGAAAATACCCGCCAACATAGTAGGGTCTACATGTCTCTCTTGAAGTGGCGTAGTACTTACTTCCATATACTGCCATGACCGGAAAACAGGTGGTTAACATTCTAACTAACCTAAACGCTGAAGGGACTCGTTATGTCTGGTGTGAAAGGAACTAAGAACAAGCTCTTCAAGGGTCTCACAGAACACGATATTCTTGTCTGGGAAGAAGAAAAGATGCGACACCAACGGCGTATGGGCCGAAAGGTCACGGACGTAGAATTTCTCCGATATCTATTGATGTCTTCTTCTCGTCCCGTGATCACCTCAAAAGACGGAGTTGTCTCAGGACTGATGGCCGGGACTGCCCCCATATACGAGAAGGTTGACACACTACTTGACAAGTATCGTGCTACTCGTGTTCAGAAAAAGTCTGACCACTCTCAGCCATAGGATCGTCAATGATTCCGCGACACAATTATCTTCGACACGGACATCAATAGTGATTCGCGCCGTCAGATTACGGTGATTCCGAGAAATGTCAATTGTTAAAAACAAGTGAGCTGATTCTAGACTTGGCTAAGAAAGGCAATTGCTAATGCTTTTCAAAAGAGTTGCTAAGTAGAGCGAGGTCAGAACTACAATGGACCCTGATATACCAACTATCGAGGCTGAAGATGAATTCGAGGCAGAGCTGTACCTTGAGGTCTTGAAAGAGGACCCGCCTTTCAAGAGATATGTTTCCCGGGGAGACACGCCTGATCTCATCGATATACCCGACCCTCATCTTGAGGCTGATCGTGCCGTTGCAAGAGCAGTGCGGATGACAAAATCGGACAAGACCCCCCGGATACAACCGGTCCTTGGCAGTGCTGGTATGGGGAAGACCCATCTGTTCTGGGTCTTGAAGGACCGCGAGTCCAATTCTAATCCTGGGCCGTACCGTGCAGTATACGTTCCATCTCCTCCATCGCCAGTCCGTGTCCCGCTGCATTTCTATGCGTGCTTGGTTGATGAGATCGGTACCACAATGTTTGATGATATGGCCGACACGTTATTGATGAGATATGGTGAGCTACAGGGCAGAATAAAGAAGCACTATGACTTTTCTGACCTTATGCAACGTGCCCTTCAAGACTACCCTGGGGTTGCTGCTGATCCCGTGAAGGTCCTCTTTCAATATCGTATAGTTGACGACAAACGCGATTTGGCCCGACGTTGGTTGTTAGGTGAGGCACTCAGTCCCGAAGAGCTTGAGGCACTTGATGTTCGGACCTATCTTGAAGACGATGATGTGACCATTGCAACGTTTAAGATCCTCACAGAAGGCACGGATCGTCCGATCTTGTTATTCATCGATGAGATGGAAGGGCCCTTCAACACCTATGGTGAAGAGGGTGAGCGACGTTTCCTTGAGGTATTGAAGCGTCTGTACAACGAGTGCAGTAATATCCTTATCATTGCCTCATGCCTCACAGAGATCTGGGATCGTATCTATAGCCTTGCAGATGCCCCGACACGTTCCCGAATGGAGACCCCTGTTCGACTGGAAAAGTTCTCTCGCGACCATGTGGCCACATTTGTCGAGGAGACCATGGAACTCTACTGGGACGAGTACAATATTGACCCGCCACCAAATCCGTATTTTCCATTGACCGAGGACGATATCACGCTGGTATACGAGCGATCAAATGGTATTCCCCGTGAAGCGATTCGGCAGGTCATAGCCCGTGTGGATGAGGTTCTCTTTGGCAAGACCGTCACCGAGGCGGAGGGTGCCGACTATGTCATCAAGCTCACGCCAAGTGTCGTGATCGGTGCTATCGTGAAGGCTCTTCAGATTCTTGCTGAGGCGCAGGGTCTCAAGGTGGAGTTGCAAGCCGCAAAGGGAAGTACCAAGAAAGAGTCCGCAGCCATCATGTCAATCAATAATGGTACTACTGAGTATTTCTTCTCCATTGAAGTTCCAAACGTCAAGAACTGGGATCGCAGTGGCGGCGTTGCGGCCTACTATTCTGCACGACGCCTTAGCAAGGCTCTGAGCGAGGGTCTGGTCCAGTTGGCGATCGTTGCGGTTCCAGAGGCGACGAGCGGTGCTAAATTCGAATCTGTTGTGAACGAGTCTGGTGAAAAGATCGCCGTGCTGCGTCTGACCTCCAGTACCGCATCTGATCTAATCGACACAACAAATAGTGGTCAGATCCCTGAAGAGCAAAAGAGCTTCTTTGAGGCTATTGTTCACAAGTTCTTTGCGCCCTGAATTTAGTACGTTCATAGTTTGCACGTATTTGCAGGTATCGCTATGGGCAGTGTGAACTAGGCGGCTCATCACGATATGATCCATTTCAACTATGAAGCGAACTGACCTCTGAAGCAGTAGATTCTTGCATCATGAATTCTGCAACTACCGAATCAATAACGAGCACGTCTAAGATTCGTAGACGAAAAATACATTACCCTTCATGTACAGCAAGCTTACATTGGTGAAAGTGTTGTCTACATTTTATCAGAAACTTGTGCTATCCCTTTTTCTTCTTGGTATGTTATTTGTGATTCCGTCTTATCCCCTCGAAGCACGGCTCGCTGATGGACCTATGCCCATTCAGTATCCTCACAATAATGATCTGCTGTTCAACAACACCAGCGCACACAAGTTTGTCACCGCGCACGATGGTCATCTATATTTTGAGGACGGTGTGAGAGCTCGATTCTGGGGTGTGAATCTCGTTAGTGATATGTGTTTTCTTACCGGAGATCAGGTTGACAGTCTAGTTGAGGTGCTTCGTGCGGCTGGTGCGAACATGATCCGGCTTCATCTAATGGATGAGCACCACGCGATATCATTAATTAATTATACCGCCGGCAACACTTCACAACTGAACTCTGAGATGCTAAGCCGCCTCGACTATCTCATTTACAGATCCGGCCAGAACGGAATCTATGTCTATCTTGATCTTTTGGATGGACGTGAGTTCTTGGATTCCGATGGCGTTGTAAATGCAAGTCTGTTGGGGCCAGAGGCCAAAGTAGTGTCTATCTTTGATGATCATCTCATCGAGCTCCAAAAGCAGTATGCTACCAACCTGCTCACCCATGTCAATCAATACACCAATCTGACACTTGCAGATGATCCTACGATCGCAGTTGTTGAGCTGACGAATGAGAATGGTATGTTCTGGGACTTGCTCGGTGATGTGAAGGGGTGGGCTGGTATTCCCGAACCCTATTACAATGAACTGAAGAGTAAATGGAATAATTGGCTGCTACAAGAATACGTGAACCGATCAAATCTGGACAAGACATGGACGGACAGTGGTGGTACACACGGTCTCCAGCCAGACGAAGATCCGACTACTGGTACTGTGCGACTGCCTGATGTAGTAGAGGCTTGGAAACTGACTGCTGGCTCAAGGGATTATGATAACGTGACGGTCGGTCATGCTAGAGCAAATGATGGATCACGATTTGCGTACTATCTTCTCAAAAACTATTACACGACAATGAAGCAGCATCTTCGTGCACTTGGTGTGCGTGTGCCAATCGGAGCCTCCGATGATCAATGGCAGGTGCATCCTCCGACTCAACGGGCCATCAAAGAATGCCTTGACTTCAGTGCAGCAGGGTACTATCATGATCACCCATCATTCCACGAGACCCCATTAATGACGATTAAAAACACACCAGAATTGTTTGAGGACACCGAATCGATCCTGCCAATTCTCAGTGCCCAAAAGATTGCCGGGGTCCCCATGATCGTTCGTGAATGGAACGATGTCTTTCCAAATGATTACCGGTGCGAATCAATGATCCAGATGGCCACATTTGCAGCTCAGCAAGACTGGGACGGGGTGTTGATTCATCACTTTGCGGACGACTTCAATTCCTTAACCGAGGGCGCGCAAAAGACGCTCTGGTGGTCAACCCTTCACGACCCCGCGCGATGGCCTCAGTTCAGTGTTGCGGCGAGAATCTTTCTTGGCCAGCTTGTCACTCCCATCAATACTGTGATTGATATCGGCTACTCCTACACTGACACGTTCTACGCGGCTCACTTTGACGACCCGTGGTTCTACAGGGTGGCACCGTATCTCGGCAGAGTCCAGAACAAGTACTTTGATGATACATACAACGGGACCGCCGATATTGTCATTGGCTCGATGAGAACAAATGGTGCGATCTATCCCAGTAGTGGAGGTGTGAAGACTGTTATTGTGGCACCCTATTACTGGTACTGTGATCTCTATAATAAAGAGCTCAATCAGACGAAGACCGCAAAGCTGCTTCATCCCGAGTTGAGTTTTCAGGATGGTTCCACGAGTGGGCTTGGACAATTTGTAGGATTTGCGTATGACAACAAGAACATCACTTGGTCGCACTACTATGGGATATCAATCTCCAGTGTTCCATCGGGTGCTAAGCCTTTTGGTAACTCCTCTGACGAACTCTGGTGCGCAGGTCTTGTAGATGCCTCATCAATCATTATGGTGATGTGGGATCATCAGACGACCTCAACCACTCTGTTTGAAGACTGGGACTACAAACCGCAAACAGGGGGCACTCATAATGTGTTCGAGGTCAGTCGGCATGATAGCCTTGCTGCACGCATTCTCCTTGACGGTATCCACTACTGGAACATGACCGATCTGACTCATTCATTCTGGAATCAACGTACTTGGCATGACGGCTCAGGAGTCTGGGCGAGAGACGAGACCGCTGGGATCTTCACCCTTGATACTGATCAAGTTGCTGCAGTCGTGGGGTTTGCACAAGGAAATACGACTGTAGGTGATGTCGCCTTTCTAAGCACCTCCCATCATTTTGCAGCTTCTTTGATCACTCTAGACGGGCGACCACTCACGACCTCCACTCATATGGTGCTGACGGCTGTGGGTGACGCATGGAACACTGATCAACAGCTTTCTCTGAATTACAATTACGGTGCCAAGACTGCATATTACTCTATGCAGGGATGGGACTCTGTGGGTCAGGCACCAGTCATCTATGAGAACATCTTTGTGCGTGCATACTTTGGTCGTGAGATCAATGCCTCTATTATCCTCCGTGGGATCTATGGTGAGGCAGAGTACGAGTTTAACAAGACAGCCGACTCGCTCTACTTGGCGACTGACTCTTCCTATTCGCCCAATGTGGTCGCTCTTGACATCTACGTAGACCCCTCTCCCCCACAAGTGATGTCAGTAGAGCCTGCTCCTGCATTAGCTCTTGCTCGTGAGGATCAACCAGTCAGTGTGTCCGTGAACCTTACAGGACCAGATATTGAAACCGTGGCAGTCTGGTGGTCAGTGGACAACAGTAGCTATCGGTCCGTCACTCTATCATATGAGGGCTACGGCAGATTTTGCGGTCAGCTTCCGGGCGGTGAGTATGGTACTACTACTGAATACTACTTTGTAGTGCGCGATGTTTTCGGACAAGAGATCATCCTCCGTAATGGAACAGATGACTATACGATCTCTTGGTTCGATACTGTCATGCCCCTCATTACTGACGTGTATTATTCGCCACGTGATCCGGTCTTTGGTTCCGATGTCTTGTTGACCTGCAAGGCAACCGATGAACATAGCAACATAGACAGAGTGTGGGTGACGTATCTGGATGGTGCCTCGAATATCACCTCCGACATGGAACGGTTCAGCGACAACACCTTTGGAGTGAATATCACAAACAATGCCAGCGTTTCCGATCTCGAAGTTGTCATTAGAGCGTCTGACAGTGCGGGAAACGTGGTCTCACACACGATCACGATTCACTACAATACTTCGACAGGTACAACGACTCCTACGACCAACATTCCGACGAGCCTGCTTGATGACTTTGAGACCCTGATCATCGCTGGCGCAATCGGCGGTGTTGTCCTCTTGGTCATTGTGATCATACTTCGTCGTAGACGCTCGTGACACATCGCCACACATGTCAGCAAAGGATCTGTCTCATTCCGATCCGTTTAGTGACTCGATCCAAAATCGCACACAACGATAGGTTTTTTAACACTAGGGACCATAATTATCCCTAGATGGACGGCCAAGATGAGGTGACGCGGAAGAGCTGCGAGCACGGTCAGGGAGTTGCGACAGGCGCGCTGTTACAACCGGTATATTTTGGTGCTCGCCTTTCAACCGTGGGCCCATCTATCCCGAAGCGCTTCGGAGACTATGGCCGAGGGGGCATCGACCCCCAAGGCCTCTTCTTGTCCTACGGTCAGAAATACCCAGAGGTGAATGAGAATGGAACGATTATCGGCAACTGATCTTGACCGGGTGTTCAAGGCCCTCGGACATGTGACCCGCCGCAGAATTTTGCAATTATTGTCGCAGAGTCCTCGGTATCCCTACGAGTTGTCAAAGATCCTCAATGTCAATCGGCGAGTGATTCTCAAACATCTCGAAGCGCTTGAGGACGCCGGGCTCGTAGAGCACGAGTCGGGAAGTTCAGAGCTTGGTCCTGATCGTACCTACTATCGGCTCAGTGTGAGCTTTGGGCTCTCAACGACGATCCTTCCAAATTCTTTTCTTATTCGAGTGACCCGTCCAAGTCTGAGCAGTCTGAAGGAATCTCCTCCGCAGACACGTGCTGACGTTCAGGCAGTACGGAAGCTACTTGGAGAGTTGAACAAGGTCAACCAGCGACTTGAGGAGATCGATCGAGAACGGGTTCGGCTTGCTCAACTACGAGGTCAGATCATCCACCAGATCGAGGAGATCATGCAGAGGTGTGATTGGGACGAGGAGAGTTGTGCACGAGTGCGTTCATTAATCGACCCGTCACGAGTTGAGATGGAGCAGGCGGCCTTTTCTTCAGTGGACTCGTGGAACAAGATCATGCGCGAGGTCTTGAGATTATTTGAAGAGTTCTTTGGACCTGAATGATGAGATTGCACTCACCAGTTGAGAACTATTTGCCAAGTTGTTCTATCACTGGAGGGCATCATCGGTACATACTCGATCGGATTGTAGGGAAGCTCTATGCCCAATGATTTCTTGATGGTCAGGTAGTGTTTGCCGCGTGAGGTATTGAGACTGATGATTCCGTGGGCCAACGAATAGAGTTGATTCATAGTGATATCGTCGGCTGTGTCCTCGTGGATGAGATAGAACTCGATCGAGCCAGTCTTGACACTCTCTTCGACAGACTCCTTGAAGAATAGGACCACATCACGTGAAGAGAAATCGATGAGTAATGGGGTCAGGCCTTCAAAGACAACAATCTGTGGAGTGTATACGTTTCTTAACTCTCGCATCATGATATTGATCTCATGAAGATGGGGCGAGCAGGTATGCTGGCCAAAGGTCTCCTGCCCATAGCTGACCTCAAGAATCCTGAAGCGGTCATTTTGATGTGTTGCCAGATCCTTCATGACATCACGGTTACGGGCCTCGGTGACGACTTCAAGGGTTGTGAGGTTTTCTTTGACAGCCTGTTTTAGTAGCGTCATCATAAAGAGATCATAGTGACTATCCTGACTTGCAGTGACTAGAAAGACATAACCTCTAGGGGGTGTCATGAGTAACCTCTGAATGATGTCACTCTTGCGTTCGCCATGTCTTGTGGAAAATTCCACCATGTTTCTAATCACTCTCGGTTCATTTAGGCGAGCCCGAGATGCCGGCGTATGGTCGCAACCAGTGCCTTGCCTGAGAACGGTTTGACTATGTACTCATCAGCACCGGATTGCTTCCCCTTTTGCATATCTACTTCAAAGCCCCTGGCAGTAAACATGAGGATCGGCACGTCCTTAAAGTCGTCTTCGGCCTTGAGTCGGCTGCATACAGCAAACCCATCCATTCCTGGAAGGACCACATCCAAGAGTATCAGATCAGGCCGTTCGTCGTGCGCCATTGTAATTGCCTCGTTGCCAGAATGAGCACAGACCACAACGAAGCCGTGTTTCTCAAGAAATTTTTTAGCCAAGTCAACAGTGACCTCTTCGTCGTCAACAACGAGGATTTTTTTTGCAATTTCCGGTGTCATATAGGATTCCTCTTTTCTTTTGGCGCACGTGCCATCCTCTGTCGTGTCAAGGAACCTTTCTCGAGCCCACTAATCCGATATTTTGTATTGGCGATACCATATTTAGCCTTTTGGTGGTCGTGAATAAGGTACACATTCTCTCCCCGAGGTCAGATTACAGGTATTAAATCGTAGTCAAGGAATCCTCCTGATAGCTTCGGCATGAGTGCGAGAATACCCGTACGAGGATTGACCCCAAAGATCCCGATTATGCCACAGATCTCTTGAATTGCCACATGTACGCTGTGAGGGAGTGCGTTATTCTTAATCTTCTGATGTCTACTCAAAATCAGGATTGTTGCCGTCTGAGTCCCGGGTAATGCAGCAGTGATCTCTGCGATCATCCCCTTGGCAATGTCGGCTCCGAATTTATTCTCTAATGTATCAAGTGCAAAAAACTCGATGGCGTTGTTTTTGAAGCGTCGTACTAGTTGATTGGCCTCATACCGCATCTCTTGTAGAGTTTTCCATGGATCTTCGTCAATGTGTCGGACATTGCCAGTCCTATTAAGTGCCTGCCGCCCAAAGAAGACTACCTGTTCTTCAACAACTGCTCGGTCTACAAAATGCGTGAGACCATGTGTAAACCTTTCTGGAGACCACCCCTCCGGAAGTACAATGATGGCTGGGCGGCCAAGTTGTAATTGATTGGAGAGAAACGGAATATAGATGGTCTCAAGATAAGGCGCAGCCAGTGAGTCTACCTCAACAAGATTGAGGGCTCCTTTATAGAATCCACCTCCAATGATGTTATCCAACGACTTGCTTCCCGTTGAGATTCGATCATGTGACGGGTCTGGTAGCGGCTGGCGTTCGATCGTAATTGCAGGGTATCTGTGTTTGTACCATGGTATGTAGGTGAATCTTCCACCGTAGAGCGTGAAGACAAATTCATCCTGTTCGATAGGCAGTCCTCTCATCTTTCCGACGATCAGGCGTCTATATGTTCTATGTTCATCACGGACCTTTTCCAGTCGCACAATAGAATCTGCGGTATGAAATAGGCTACTCTCTGCGAGATCCTCGTCCTTGTAATCCGTGACAAGGATTAGTTTTATTCCCTCATCACGTGCGGTCTCAGCTAGTGTGTGTTCAAATATATCTCGTTGGTCAGAGGAAAACGGATCCAAGAAGTCGGTCCACGAGTCAATGATGATTGTGGTTGCGTTCTTGAGGTCGATGGGTCTTCCGATTAACGAGCTCAGATGTTCTTGAAACGATGATCCGTCGAGGTCTTTGTCTATCATGGGTCTCGTAAATCTGACATCGATATGGCGTTGGTCCCAATCGGGCATATCCGCTTTTAGCGCATCGATATAGATGGGCATGTTCTCAGAGCTAGTCAGGATCAGAAATGATTGGGGCACACTTCTCAGAATCTCTTGTGAAAAGAGTGTCTTTCCGACACCTGGTCCTCCAGTCACGACGAGGACATATCCCGATCTTTTATTTAGAGCATCAATGATCTTGACGGGGATTGCCCCATATTCGTTCACTTGGTCTCTCTCCGTTGTTCCATCTTGACCTTAGTATTATTGCTCCGTTGTATCTTGAGATTGATGACGGAACAGCTCCATATAGTGGGTGTCTACGTATTTGCCTCTAATGAACATTTTTTGGTGAGCTATTCCCCATTGTTTGAATCCAAGCTTTTCATAGGTCTTTCTGGCACGTTCGTTGAATGAATGCACGCTCAGTTCTAGTCTGCGAAGATTTAGGTCTTTCCACGCGAATTCGATGGCAAGTTGGAGTGCCTCAGTGCCAAAGCCTTGTTCTCTGTCTTTTTGGTGGTAGATCGCAATTCCTATCGTCGCTGTCTTTGCAACCCACGAGATGTCATGTATTCCAACAGTACCGATGAATTTCTGTGTGTCTAAACGTTCAATTGCAAATACATATTCTTGGCCTGAACTCATTAATCGTTGAGTGCGTTTGATCCATTCCTCTTCTTGAAATCGGGAGTGCGGGATCGCACCCATTAAATATTGTTTTAATTCGGGATTGTTCCATGCTTCCATGATTCTATCAAGATGTTTCATATCTAAGACTTTGAGTTCAACTTTTTTTCCACGAAACATGCTAGTGACCTAGATGCTGGACGTGATGTAGTTTGATAAATCTAGTGTCCATTCTGTGAATCACGAAGGAACTCGACGAATTTGATAAAGTATGGACAAAAACTACCCATCCACATGAGGCTCCCAAAGCACTCTTTTTTGAGGCCAGTTCGATCTACTCTGCAAGTGAAACCTAGGTCGCGGTCATAAAAGATGCATGTCTGACTGGAGATGGACGAGTCTTCAAAGATCCGTCGAGTCAGCTGTGACATGAGTGCTGGTGTTGGTGAAGTCAGCCAATCCGAGAGAGGTGACATCACTTCCTTAACTGATTTCAGGAGTTCGTTAGGTATTGTGATCCCTGCTATTCTATGCGTCATTATTGTTGAAACGTCAGCTAAAAACATTGATAGTTGATAACCTGCGTTCTCCGAGAGGGTCTTGGCTTTTTTGTACATGTCTCCTGCTTTGTTGTACTGTTGTTTGAGGAAATAGGCATCTCCTAAAAGAAAGTGTATACTTATTACAAGATAGCCCAGCCCAGAATTCTTTGCGATCTCTAATGCCCTCATATATTTCTCAATGGCTGCATCTAACTCGGCCCGTCGGAATGCAACATTGCCGATATTGATCGTTGCTACTGTAATCCCGCTCATGTACTCGGCTTCTTGAGAGATTTCCAAGGCTCGGATGTTGTAGAATTCCATCTGGTCGAGTTGGTCAAGCTCGCTATCTACTTCACCAATGTTGATCAGTGCTCGGGCGAGACCCACCTGATTATTCAGCTGTTGCTGGATGATCATCTGTTCCTCAAATTGATCTCTGGCATCTTGGAACTGTCCCAAATGAATATAGATAATTCCTCTAATGTTCCGCGAGTTGGCAACTCCCTCAAGGTATCCCATTGTATCGAAGAGCCTTAAGGCATCCGAGATGTATTTCATAGCCCGATTGAATTCATGACTATCTAGGAAGAGATAGCCCCGCACATACATGATCTTTGCCAGTGCCAATTGATTGTCTATGCGTTTTGCCGTGGCCTCTGCCGAATCGAGACGCATAAGGGTCTCATCACGAGACCGGCGTGTAGCCGTAATACGCGCTAGGACGATGTGTGCATCCAAGAGTAACGTCTGAACCTTTTTCTTCAGTTCAGCATCATGTTTTGTAGCCTCTGTGACCCGCTCAATGGTATCATGGGCATGCTTCTCTGCATGATCATTGTAGCCAAGGTCAACGAGGATCTCGGCAAGGAGTGTACTTAGCTCGGTGAAGGCGATGTAGTTCTTCTCTTGCCATGCTTGATTGACATAATTACGAAGGTTGTTGATCCATCTGGGGTTGAGGCTCTGTCTACAGTATGAGGCTGAGGAATAGCCCTTGCACGCAACGTTCTTGGTGGACTTTGCAAGGGTCTGGATATACCCGTACATTCCTCGAAGATAGCAGGCCCGTGCGATCATTGTGATAAAGCTGTCTGAGTGATTTCTCCACTCTCCACTGGGCACATAATCGATCAATGCATCAGTAAAGATTCGGAATCGGTTCCCAGACTCCTGCGGGATGCTCTCAATTCTCCGACTAAGTTCTTCAATCTCCTCTTTTTCTATAGAGTACACACTGAATTCGGGGATCAAGTGTTCATCCTGCACTGTCTTTCAACATCCACTCACGTTGTCAGCGGTTAGTTCCTCTCGTATTACTTGGCTAGTGAACCATATTAAAGGCATTCTAGTGTATATATCCGCATTACGTAATTATATTCTGTTTGTGTGTACCGCTTATATGCGCAAACCCATTAATAGGTATTATTTCTGTCCCCTCTTCTTACCGTGAGGCTGGCCGTTGATATAATTAGGAATCCTCACAGAATTTTATTTATTATTATCTCGCCAATAAAGATTGATGAATTTGTATAAGGGCTAACAGTTATATCAGCAGACATCTGGTTGAATGTGGGTGCTTTGGATTGGAATTACCAAGGGTGAGCAGTGGCGTCGAAGGACTGGATCAAGCCCTGCATGGTGGCTATGTGAGAGGGCGTTCTGTACTTGCTGCTGGCGGTCCCGGTACTGGGAAGAGCATCTTGTCTTGGCATTTTCTCTACGAAGGAATCAAGAATGGCGAACCAGGTGTTCTGCTCTCGCTCGACCAATCCGAGGAGATGATCCGCTCCGATATGTCCCGTTTCGGGTGGGATGTTGATAGTGCCATTAGTTCTCATGCATTGACCATCCTCTCAGGCTCGATACGTGTTGTCCCCCAAGAACCCGGTTACGAGTATCTTGTGGCGTTTCACCAATCTTTCATGCAAGAGCAACCGCTTACTATTCCGCGGCTTGCGAATCTCGTCTTGCGTAAGACTTCTGAGGCGAAGGCAAAACGGATCGTTATTGATGGTCTTGGCCCCCTTTTGGAACTTGCAGGGAACAGCTTTGAAATCCGTCAGCTTATCTACTCATTCATTCGTGATTTGACGGCCGATGATGTCACGATCTTTCTCACTCACGAGCTCCGGACGATTCCCGGTGCGGTCAATGATGAGATGCCCTTTTTTATCAGTGACGGTGTGATCCGGCTTGAGATGGTCTATGCTCAGGGTGATTTTATTCGGACAATGCGGATCGTAAAGATGAGAGGGACCGACCATATCATGAGACCTATCATGTTCAAGATCACTAACAAGGGAATACTGGCCTTTCCGGACACACGTCTTCCCGATTAATTGAGTGCCTGATCGAACTCACCATCCGCTATCCAAATTAGGCCGTCTATTCATTTGAAGACTGGTGCGACCTTACGGATAGTGTCAACAAGATCATACATACTGAAGGGTTTCTGAAGATATGCTGTCGCCCCCGCCGCAAACAGTTTTTCTCCATGTGTTGCATCGACATCGGAAACCGCAATGATCGCCATGTGGATGTCAACGTCTAGCAGGTCCTCGATCAGGCGAACCGTTGACACCTCGTCTTCTCCAAGGTCCAACAGGACAACGTCCGGGTGGTGCCTATGAGCACTGACCAAGACCTCTTCTATTGTTGTACATTCATCAACAACAGAAAACCCCTCATCCTCCAAGGCAAGACGAATGAGCGAACGTAGAAAGGGGACTTCACCTGCTAATATGACCGTTGGCATGGGTCTTGTCATGACTACAGGTCCCCCCTACCCGTGGAGGTTACTTGTTCATTGCGACATCAATTAATTCAAGCATATGTCTGATCGTGACAGGCTTTAGTCCAAAGCTTGCCGCCCCATTTTGAAGAGCATCATCCTTTACATTCACATCTGCACTGATGAACACGATCTTGGCATGTGGATTGACTCCAAGGATCTCCTTCATGACTTCCAGTCCATCTTTATTTGGCATTCTATGGTCAAGAATTATAACATCGGGTTTGGGATTCAACTCGGAATAGATCCTGATGGCCTCGTTCCCGTCATACGCATCTGCGACTACTTGATGGCCTTTTATCGCAAAGACATCTTTGTAGAGCTTGTGCAGGATGACCTCGTCATCAACGATGAATATTGTTGCCATTGTCTTGTTCAACCCGAGTTTCCTATTACATTTTGGGTTCTTGTACTTCCCTTCTCTCGTTAGCGAACCCTTTCTGATTGCACCTGTGTGGCGCAAACTATCTTAGTCGCCACATGATATAAATCAATTCGTGTCTAACTCTGAAGCACTTGAACTTGATTAATCCTTCTCTCTAGACAATATATCTATTTATTGGCGCTCCCCATTTTGTAAATATTTTTGCTGTCACTCATTGGCTTAAAGCATGATCACTCGCTGAGAGCTTTCTACAGATTTATATGCTCTGAAAAAGAATGGATAATTACCTTGCAAATATCTACCGTAAAATAGTTTTGAGAACCAAGTGGAGTTTCTCTAATCTATATACCTCCTGATCTTTGCTTGGTTAAAGGCTTGTGAGGTTTGGACTCGCTATGCGTAAAAATAGCATATCATGGGAACTTCCGTTATTTCTGATGATTTTTTTGGGCATTGCCTTGTTGTCAGGTTCTAATGTTTCTCATCAAGTGACCACGGAATCACGTGGGCCTGCGTCACCGGTTAACGGTGCAATTTCTGCATCAACTAGCGGTGATGTATACAGCGGCTCAGGTAATTGGGTCATAAGTCAGAGTACTACATACACTGATGAGGTTCTCACGGTGTATGGTAATATCTCAATCCAATACCCTGGTTCATTGACCCTTGTTAATACTACTATCAATTTTGAACCACCGAATGATGTTTCGATCTTTGAAGTAAAGACAAACGCATCGCTCTATATTGTGCGAAGTCATATATCTTCGAGTTCAAAGACTTTTAGAATTATATTCGATGGTAAGGCTGACGGAAATATCAGCTACTCATACATAGAGAACTTTGAGACTGTGAGTATTGATGGAACAGTTTCTGGAGGCGACTTCGAAACCCTCATCTACGGAAACGTTTTTCGCAATTGTACGGGTGATGATACTGCAATAGGTATTAGTTACGGTATTTCGGGTGATATCAATATCAGCAGCAATGAGTTTTATGGTTGGGATGCAACAGATACGACTGGTCCTATGAATGTGATCCGCGTAGGGTCTGTCTCCAGTGCTAAGACTGTGATCTATAATAACACAATACATGATGTGTCAGTGGGGCAAAACGATGAATGGTCTAGTTACATAGCTACTAGAGCTTCATTAGCACAGCCAATGATAATTGATAACATGTTCTATAACTTGGGGAATCCTTCATCGAGGGCAAGTCCCATTGTTATGACTATGGTTGGGAACTCAGTAATTACAGGTAATTCGTTTAGAGATTCATGGGCTTTGGGTATCTATCTGCTTGAGGACGATGCATTCATATCTGGGAACAGGTTTGAGAATCTATCAGGCAAATGCCCCGATCTATTAGGTGATCAATCCGTCCCCGCCATCTTAGTTGGGTATACTACGAACTTGACAATAGCATCGAATGTCTTTACGTATAATAATGGTCCCTCAATATGGTGTAAAGGGCCAAATACCTATAACGTTACGATCGAAAATAATATTATTGGAAATTCCGAGTCCGTCACCGAATCTGCCATTATTCTATCGAATGGCGCTCATAACATCACGCTCACAGGAAATCTTCTTGCTGGTAACTGGGTCGGCTTGAATATCACCAGCGATGCGATGAACCAGACGATCATAAACAACGCCTTCTTGTGGAACACCTATCAGGCAATTGACTTCAACCATACAAATAACGTCTGGTCCAATTCCACTCACGGTAATCTCTGGTCAAGCTACGACGGCACTGACATTGACAATAATTGGATTGGTGATACTGCCTTCAATGTAGATGGTACCGGAGGAAACATAACTGATTCTCATCCGGTCTACAGAACTGCACCTTTGCCAAGTACCAGTACACCTTGGACCATTGATCGACCGATGGTCTATTGGAACCATAGCATGACTGTTCCAACGACCATCTCATTAAGTCAGTCAGCAGCCTCATTCTCTGTGATCGACTTGACTCTCTCATCTTCTTCTAGGTTGCGGGTCACAGGAATTGAAAACACTCTGACACTGTTCCAACATTGTACTGTAAGTGAAGATGTAGATATCAACAGTCATGAGATGATTTATCTAATTGAATCAAACTTTACGCAAGACCTTGAAATCACTGCTAATGGTGGCAATGCCCTGCTGCAAGACAGTTCGATCACTGGTGATACGACTATAACTTCGGTGAATGATGGTACCATCACAGGGAACTCGTTCAATTCTCAGATTGATGTGAGTTCAAGCACTAACTCGCTCCTCGCTAATAATTCGTTTGTTACTTCTATCCAACTGTGGGATAGCGATCATAATTCTATCACTGGAGGACAAGTTGCAGGAACTGTTGAATTTTACAATAGTCCATATAACACCCTTCGGGATGTCTCGGTGCTTTCGACTGCAAGTTGGGGTATCTCTCTATCGGATAGCTTGAACATAACCGTGGATTCCTGTAACATTTCAGTGACCTCTGGATGGGGTATCGATTTTAGTTGGCAGAGCAGCGCGAATCATTATCTGACGGTCACTAATTCTGTGATCACTGGTGGCGGTATTGGTGGTAGTCATCTTCCATATTCCAATAACTTGAACCTCACTGGAAACACGATTCGATCAGCATCGGGTTATGGGATCTATGTGGAAGGTGGAAGCGGAGTCACCATTTCTCATAACACTGTTGAACAGGCATCCAGTAGTGGAATACGCTTGTATAATTTGGTCAATTGTTTCGTTTCTCACAATCTGATAAACGGCTCCGCGAGTTATGGATTGGATCTTAGAAACTTTGACAATGGAGATGTCTACAATAATACACTCACCAACAGTACCAGCGATGGACTGTATATTGATGCTACAAGTTCCTCATCTACGATCTATCATAATTTCATCATAGACAATACTGGTTACGGTATTACTGATAGGATGACCGGTGGCTCGATATACATGAATGTACTGTATCATAACCACGCTGGAAATATCCATTTCGATGGCGCCTCATCGGTCAGTCTAGATAATGGCACCTATGGTAATTTCTGGGGGCCTTCAGGCCCAGACGGGCAGGACTACTACGCCGGACCTGATTCTTCAACTGATTGGATCGGTGGTGCGGACTATACGGTTGGTGGATTTGTAGATCATCATCCGATATTGTTGAGCGCGATTGACCACCTAGATATGCCTACAACGTATACCGATCTGTCGGTCAATGAATGTGTGATTATTCTCGGTGAACATCTCACTGTCCAAGATCACTTCACTCTGGAGTCTTCTGGAAATCTAACACTTGTAGGTACGCAAGTGACTTTCGAGACTGGAGGAACGCATATCGTTCCCATAGACATCCAACCCGGTGGTGCTCTGACACTTCTCGGTGGTGCAAGGCTGACTGCCGATCAGACTTCTGCAACATACGGTTTTGTGCTTCATACAGGCTCATATCTGACCATGCATGACGCTACAATTGACAGATGTGGGTGGGGTTCTGGAAACAGCGGCTTTCTCTTGAATGTCACCACGGTCTCGATCAGCAACATTACAGTATCACACAGTCCTTCACAAGGAATCTATGTATTCAATGTGAACAATCTGGTCTTGAGTGATATTGTCTGTATCGACACAGATGATGCAGGAGTATATCTACAGATGGCCTTCTGGACCTCGATTGAGGGGCTTCATGTAGAGAACTGTCAATATGGTGTACATGTCTATCTCTCGTCTGGTTCCCAGATAGTCTCGGCAACATTTGATAGCGTTCAAACTGGCGTGTACGTTGACTCTTCTGCACAGGTGAATATCACAGGAAGCGACTTCACAGGTTGCACTGTCTATGGTGCTCTCTTCGAAGGAGCCGATGATGCTATCGTCTATTGTAACACATTCAAATCCCTGCCCAATGCACTCGTTTTCAAGGACAACTCGGACAATGCGACGATCACCAACAATTACTTCCAAGATAGCACGATCTACTTTGATTCCACGTCTGATGATAGTACGGTCTACTTCAACCTATTCCGTGGAATTACCACCTATCTCACAGATCAGGGCACAGGTAATGCAATGAACAACGGGACGCATGGCAACCTCTATCTGGACTATACAGGTCACGACTACGATAATGACTTGATTGGAGATACGCCATATTCCGATAGAGGCGTGACTGATAACTACCCGTTAATGGTGTGGGGATCGTGGCCAAGCAATGCGTGGGACGTGCGTGTAGATACTTATGCTCTGGCCATCAACTATACACTGAACGGAGATATTACGATCCACGACTCGGTTTCATTCTATCTCTACAATGCTGTGATCTGGTTCAATTGCACAGCCGACAAAGAGTATGGTCTGTATTTCAACAGTGGAAGTTCTTTGACGTACACTGATGGCGCTCTGCGGGCCTATAATGTCACTCACAGGTTTGAGGTGGTCACTCACGAGTCAAGTTCGATCACCATGCATGGCACATTGCTCGATGGTTGCTACTCTATTCGTATCGTTACGAACTCTACTCATCTTGATGGTCTGACAATCACTAACACGTACATTGGTATCTTTCTAGATGGTACTAATCTCTACGGTATTGATATTGGATCTGTTGATATCACTGGTGCGGAGAATACGGGATATGTTATTACTCAGGCCTCACGTATCACGATCCATGACGGAACAGTGACAGATGCACCATATGGTATTAGCATCCTGAGCGGTACAAGTGACATAGTCATTGACCACATGACCCTTTCTACAATACAGAATATGGCTTTGCACCTAGAATATACCTCTAATGTGACCATTCAAGACGTTCAGGTGAGCACCGCTCAATACGGGGTCTACATTGACACGCATGTGTCTGGATACGTTCACGTTTTGAGTTCGACTTTTGATCATCTTCAATATGGTGTTAGTTGTCATGCAAATACTCCTTTGACCGAGCTCTTTGTCAGCGACACCTCTATGAGTTCTGTCACAGCCTATGGTCTGGACGTATTTGGAGTGGCAAACTTTACTGTCATTGACTGTACAATCAACCCACATGGTGGGAGGATGATAAATCTTGGTGCCTCTGTTGATTGGTTCAAGCTACAACATCTTACAGGATTCAATGGAACGTATGGTGTGTACTTTTCAATTCCCCCTGCTGGAATCATCACCGACTCGGAATTTCGTAACTTTACTGACGCTGCAATCTTCCTACCTGACTGGGCTACGGGTATGATCAACGTCACTATCTCGGACAGCCATTTCTATGGTTGTCATCAAGGCATTGATGCGAGTGGCGATATTGTGAGGATCATACACAATGTCTTCGAATATGGTGTTGATGCAGTCTATGTTGGAAAGGCAACGTTCATCGTATTTGCAAACAATACCATTTCGCACATAAACAACGCCTTCTATGGTGGATCATATACAGCCCGTGTATCATTGTCAGGGAATGTCTACACAGATCTCACTTCTGATGCAATCTACTTGCAGATGGGGAATGCAGGGAGTTCGGTGTACAATGAGACCATCAATGGTTGTAGATTCGGGTTAATCCTAGACACTGCAAATGTGACAATCGATCATGTTGTAGTCCGTAATGCAGAACGCGGAGTCTTTTTGTCCACGTCAGGAGCAGTAAACATTTCTAATGTACAAATATCTGATTCAGATGTAGGTATCTACATCTGGGATTCGACAGGTAGTAGAATTAGAACCACCTCTATTGAGAACACTTCTCAGGGCATAGTCACCTACATCCCTGATAAGGAGGCTGGAGATCATGACATTGACACCTCGAATACGTACGAAGGGAAACCCATCTACTATATCTTCAATCAAAACCACACGGTCTATACCGGGATTGACACAAATCATCTGAGCTTGGTGTATTGTAATTACGTTACGATCACGGACTCTAGCTTTGCAGGTGATACGATCGATCTTGTTGGTCTTCAGAACTGTGTGTTTGCGAATTCGACAATTGCAACATCCATCAATTCCAGAGAGGTTGATAATACGCTCATCAAGGCCAACATCTTTGATGCCTCTCAGGTCATCCGAATCAAGAATTGGAATAATTATCCGACGAATGTCACATTTACATTGAACTCGTTCTTGTCAGAGGTTTTATTCTCTGGTAATTATGAGTTTAATTTGAATGCATCAGACTACGGTAATTATTGGACTGATAATCCCGACACCACGGATGCCAATCATGATGGTATTGGTGATGTGCCATATCATACAAATTCGCCGATTGACTATTTGCCGCTTGTCGTACCACCGAAAAAGTACAAAGCATATCCGGTAATCCAGACGCCATCAAATAATGACCATGTATGCAGTAATGTCTTTACAACCATAAATTCCTCAATTACCGTTGGCGTTCTCTACGAAGGGACTCCTACTACTGCCGTGACGTTGGACCTGAACGGAACGAACATCTACTCCGGAGGGCTTGGTTATGCCGAGTTCACTTTTGACTCCACTTCCTTCACGGACGGGTATTACGTTCTCAGGATGAGAGTTCTCGTTGATGGGGCTGATGAGTTTGTCACATCGATCGATATTTGGATTGATAATACTGCTCCAGTTATCACCGATAATCTAGTAGATGGTCACGTTTCTATCACTGACTCGCTGAGCATTTATGTATCGAGTTCCGATGAGTCTTCAACAGTTGCATGGACAGCCATTTTTATGAATGGTACACTGCAGACTAATCGGACCGGAACTAGCTTTACGTATTCGTTGACCTTTTCGAATGAGGGGTTGTACATCATTAACATAACCTCTTCTGACTCTGTTGGGAATATTGCCACTGTCCTCAAGACTGTGTATTATGACCACACAGCGCCAGAATTGGTTGGCCCTTCAGGATCTGTCACCTACGAAGAAGGTACGACAGGAAACACTGTGACCATTCACGCCACAGATTTGACTCCGAACGGGTACAATGTGACTTTCGATTCGCAGGCGAGTACGCACTATGCTTGGAGCGGTGGCGATATCGTCATCAATATTGATGGCCTGTCAGTAGGAACCCACACTCTGTACGTAGTTGTATACGATCGTGGTGACCAATCCTCGTACCTTTCCATTGAGATCGTTGTGACTGAATCGACAACATCTACGACGACAACTCCCACATCGACGACGACAACAGCTCCCACATCCGGCTCGCCCCCACTGGGGATTGATCCATTGGTCATCATAGCAATACTTGGTGGTGTGGGCGGTATTGTTGTTGTAATCATCGTGGTAATGATGAAGAAGCGTCAATCCAGTTAGTTTGAGATCACAGGGGCGTACATTCGCCCCTCTCTCTATTTTTATTTACATATTCTATAGATGTTCAAGGACACACCAGTGAGAGTTGCGATCAACAGCTAGGGACTTGGGCAGTCTTAATTGGAATATCTGTAGGACTTTAGTCTGGCCTCTCATATATCGCCAAGTCTTGAATACAAGCTGTTAGGTTTCTCCCTAAATTCCACTGTGTTCTTGGTCGACATAGGGTCTCATGTCCCAGATACACTCAACGGTATTTCTTTCGTATCCACAAAAGTACGACCACTCCGATCGCAAGTGCCGATGATGCCAAGACAATTATTCGCGGATCGAGAGGTGGCTGAAGAATGGTCGTTGTTTCGGTGTTCGGGGTCTCAGATGAGGTATCATTACTTGCCGTTGGAATTGGACGCCCCACATATGCAGTATATGTTGGATCATGGGCCAGTGCATACCCATCCCAATGAGGATATCCGATGCGATAGAGTAGCCAGCTGTCGCGGTAATCAATATCGACAGGAAACGGGTGTTCAAGGATCCGTGGGAGAAATGCTGAGAGAAAGCCACGGAATACAGTGACAGGTGTCCAGAATTGGTTCTCTGCAACGGACTCGTGTAAGCTGCTGGAGGGGCAAGCCGAGGCACGAACCTGATATTGTGATTCTGGATCTGTATAGAGTCTATAGTATTCGTCAAAGGAGATCCCATACAGTCCATTATCCGCGCTCGTGATATTAGCGACAGCGATTGGAATTGTCGGTTCGTCTGCTTGTGTGGAATTGTATTCCGTTGAGTTGACCGTTATCACTGGTTGTGAAGCGTTGGATAACACCATTGTACTGTGTAGGGCCGAGAGGCTGAGACCTTCAATATGGGCTCCTGGCACAATTGCTTGAAACTCTTCAGCAGTACCTAATGACAGATTTGTCTTTAGGGATGTTGTATTTCCTTGAAGAGAATAGTCATACGAGGTCTCCAAATAGGTGAGTTTCAAGAACGCAGCAGTATCCCCATACTTGGAAGTAGTGCCATTGACAAATGTGAGGTACCCAAGAACATCCTTGTAACGAACGCCCCATTTGTAGTGGATCGTACCGTTTACATCGACCTTTCTCACGTCTTGAGGTTCGAACCCTGTTGAGTAATTCAACGCAAGATAATACGCAGTCTCAAATGTATCATTCTCAAAATTGGCATCAAGGATTCCGTTGTGGTTGGTATCATTATAGAGTTCGAATAGTAGCAGGGAGTGACCGACCACTATTTCTTCATTATCCTTCGTGAAGTAGTGCTGTCCAACAAAGCTGATCCCCGGGAAATAATTGTTATATTTTGTGTCAGCAGCAGTGATATAGATCAATTGAGACCATCCTGTGTTAATCCACGTGTACCAGAGTGAAATATCTGATAGGTACCCCGAGCTGATCTCTTCGGTCACCTTAATTGTGTCAAGCACCGCTCCGGAAGTGTAGAGTACGTAGAGATGTGCATTCATTCCTGATGCGGGGAGTTCATCATGGGCCCAAAAGAGCCGTTGACCGTTCTCCTGTGCTCTGAATACTGCTGTGAGATAGTCCGAGCCAATAGCGTCTTGGAGGGCGGAGGCAAAATCTAACTGGTAACTTCTACTGTCACTTCCGCAGCTTGAGGTGCTGACGGTACGGTTTTTGATCGCAGTCCACGGAGCATTCGCCCATGTTATGGTGTCTTCGCTCCAATTATTGTATGTGCAGTAGAAAGCTCCGATCTTGAGGCCCTCGCCGAAACCATCCTTGATCGATAGGTATACACTTGCTGATGAAATGATGTCCCCCTTGTGAAGACCAGATATATTGAACTTCACAAAAACGACAGACTCTGAACCCGTCGCGGATTTGGAAATGTTGAGTATGCTCTCTGTTCCAAAATTGGAAGTTGGCTTGTCCGATCGCACATACGCATCACACTCAGTCCATGAACTATACACTTGGAAGTCTGCTGGAGTTGTCCCATGAACCGGTGGTATCGTGGCTGCTGATGAAGTGGTGCTGGAGAATGACCCCAACAAGATCCCCGACATAATTAGTGTGAGCATAAGAATAGAAAGCGTAGGTGCGCGATAGCGATACATAGATCTCCGTTCCTCCCTATTACCATTACCAGTACGTGATTGTGTATCTATGTACTTGTAATTCTTATATGAACTAATTCATTCACGCTTTTTTCTATTTCCATCTTGAGGTCGACTGAGTGCCAGTGGCCACTATTTGATCTACGTACTTCGACTATAGTAGTGGCCACTCTTGTTCTATCTATCTGTTCTCTCACTGTTAATGCGATCTACGAATCACTACTACCACGATAGCAATCACGGCGATTCCTCCAATGATTGCAATGTAATATATCAATGGCACCGGGGGCTCAACCACCTCTGGTGTGGGAATATCAAAGGAGGTTGTGGCTGATTGGGCCGCATTACCGGAGTTGTCCTCAGCAGTCGCAAAGAAATATATCTTGTTCGAGCTGAATGTGGAGACGCTAACACTGACAGCAAAGTGACTGCCATTAAAGCTCATCTTGTGTTCTGTGGCGAGAGACGGATCTGTTGTGCCATCCATGATTTTCATGGTCACTGAGGTCTCGTTTAGATCGTAATCCGAGACCTTTGTACTGAAGGTTATTGTTCTGTAGACGAAGCTAAACGTAGTGGTGACATTCTGAATGGATGGTGGTACAGTATCCTGTAGGACAAAGGTGTAGTTCCAGTAGTCGTGGAACATCGTCGCAGGTTTGTAGATGGCTGCGATCATGTGGTCATCAGGTCTCACATCGAGGGTACCAGTGTTGACTCGAAGTGTGAATGTCCCATTTGCTTCAGCAATAATAGGCAGTTCGATCATGGTCGAAGGCATATTGTTGATCGCTGCACGAGCGTTGCTCAGATTCGTGAGCATTGTTCCGTTCTCATCTCTCACAGCAAGGGAGATATTGAAGTCAGTGCCGAGCTCAACAGTGTGGCCGGTCGTGGACTGGAGTGATATGTGGCATTGACTGATGACGATCGAACCATCGGGTTGAGTTGGATAGATCCGGCCCTTGGCAAACTCGCCGGGTTCGAGGGACGATCGGGCGTGAGTAGCCTCTATGAGTCCAAAGTCCTCGACGTACAGGTTACCGGTAAGTGTCTTCGATCCATTCACCGACTGAATTCTCCCGACCACTGGGAAGATGTCCCGTGATGAGAGTATGACCTGCGCACTATACGTGTCGCCAAAATAGAGTCCCTTGGGATGGGTCTCAATCGTCTTGTTATTGATGTAGTCATACCCCAACACTGGTTGCCCTGTAGTTTCATTGATGAACGTCATACGAACTTTCCATATCTCCACTGGCGGATCAATGAACGGAATGCTCTCCACAAGGTCTCGTGCCTTCTTGAGCCACGATGGAAGGGTGACTCCCAGTTTTTCGAGGATCTTTGAACCCTTAACGACCATGTCTTTGATTGTTGTAATTGATAGGATCGCCTTCAGGGCGCTCTTGAGTGCCTTCTTGGTGATTTTTTCGAGTAATGCCTTTGTGGCACCATCGATGATCTTGCCCTGGATGAATCCCACAAGCTTCTCCATGAACTGTTTGACCATGTCCTTGCCGCCTTTGACGGCATCTAGCACATTCTCAACAATGTCTAGCACGATACTTGCATCAAGATCGAATTTTTCCTGTGCAGTCTCGGTCGTGCATGAATAAGTGTCCAGAGTATTATACTCTGCAACGATTTGATTTTGTGTACCAAAATAGTTGTGTGGATCATACGTGCCAGTGACTGCGTAGTCGATAATGTGATAGTTGCGGATCCTATTGTCATGTCCTATGTATCGTGCAAATGCGGTAACGAACTCGGTCTGTAAGGTCGCATTCGCCCCAATATAGGTCATGTTCAACAAGTCATGTGATCCTAAGAAGGACATGTATCCATAGGCCCCAAAGAATGGTAGGGTCAGTTCAGTTTGACATATGATGTAGTAGTGGGACTCATCAATGTTGGCAGGGTCAATGATCCCTAACTTGATGAATGGCAGCAAGAAGTCATGATTGGTGACATTCTCAGGTGCAACTCCAACTAGTCCCATAATCCCAAAAACATACCCATGCATATCAATGTCGAGTGACATATTGTACCGTTGAATGTTTGAGTCTTGCCAGATGTCGGGGACGCCATCGTTCTCTTCATCTGCCATGACATTTGTATAGCCTTGGACTTCAATTGCGTCAAGTGCTTGATAATAAGTAGGATCAAGTACAGCCGTGCGGGCAATAAGCAGTAGATACTCGATTGAAGTATTGGCGTATTCAAACACGACATCACCAGTTAATGCGTCATTTATCCCTAGCAGGTACCAATCTTCTGCGATGATCATAGAGCTGTTGGCCCCATCCATATTTGGTGCAGTGTAGGGATCATTCCAGCTGTAGACCTCAAAGGTAGTGTCTGCTAATCCCACGTCTTCAAAGCCCTTCAGCACTAGTGAATCGCTCATTATCGAACCATTGATCTTGAATAGAGCATACTCGAATTCCGAAGCGAACTCCATATACATCAAGGCCCCATCTGGAGCTCCAATGATTGGTGTAGTATTTCCAACACCTGCACTGGTCACATTATCTGACCATGCCTCTATATAGCCGGTCTTCTTTTCGTTAATGTACAGATCAGTTGCCGCTGAGAGTACTTTTTGTGTATCTCCCAAGGTATCCTCGATCTTTGAAGAACTCTCAACTCCCTGAAATGGAGCCATCATTCCATAGCTGATGAATAATATCGAAATGGACAACGTGACTAAGATTTTATTTTTGGTTGACTTACTGGCGTGCAATCTTTCACCGTCCTATTTTTGGACGTAATGACCTACTTCGATAAAAAAAACGAGACCAAAACATCCTTTTTACAGAGCTGGTAATCTACAACGATAACCAACGCGAATATTCATACAATAGATTCCTATCTATTAAATGATTTCGGCTTTCGTGGAATTGGAAAAAACTGGTTCTATCAAACTGTTTGTAACCCAATACCTTACATAGCTTACTCTTGTAAGAGCTCTATATCGATCACTACACTGGCGACTAGCATGATTGTGAGATTTGTGACTGGGAAGAGAAGCATTCCGAGCAAGAGGCTGGGACCAAAATGATATGGCGTATATGGCATTTCTATTCCCGCCAATTTCTAAAAATAGGTGACACATTAAATATCTTCAGCTCGGAGAAGGGATAGATTTGGCCACGCATAGCAATTTTACTAAAATCGGATAATTGTTCAGACAATTTATAATTTGTTCCACTGTGCTAGAACGAGAGTATCTGTTCCACGAATTCTAAGATATCTCCGAGCCGTTCTTGAACCAGTTTTAGTAAACGCACATTGTCAATTTTTGAATAGCCGTGAACGATCAGATTTCGAAATCTTGCCATTGCAGAGAGTCGATCAGCGAGACCGCCATCTATTATATTTGCTCTGGCTATTATTTGGAACATGTCTGCATATGAGTCACCACGTTCCAAGCCTTGGCTTGAGATGATATGTGACGCAATATCAATACAGGCTTCCATAATTTCAAGCAGTGTGTATTTTACGGCCTGCGTGTCCTTAAACTTACTGACAAAGTCTTCGGGATTGATGTGTTTGTATTCGCTAAGAAACTTAAGGTCCCTTTCAATAATGTCAATTTTTGATTGGATAATCTCGTCTTGCATAACGCTCTCGCCTCATCATGTCGTAACGATCAAAATAGTACTTAATGTCAAAATAATCTATCATCACCCGTTTTTCAAACATAATCCTGTGGCGTTCATTCCTACAGAAGATCACATGTGATTTACTAATTACCTGAAACAGGAATCTGACTGGTCGGCCATTGAGAATTCGCACATCAAAGTCTTGGTTGATTTGCTTCTCAAAATCCCTTATGATCTCGACTTCGTATAGGGCATTGGGTGTGAATTCCTCATCAAGTAATATTCCTATGTCCACATCATTGAAATGAGTCGAGCTAAGAACAGAACCGTACAGATATACTGTATCGACCTCAGCACGAGGTGCAAAAATGACTTCTGCAACTACCTCGATTTGCTCTAATAAGGCACTGTTGACCGTACTCTTCATACATGATTTGTTATTGTGGTTGATATTTTAACGTTGACTTTTAGAGAATTTACGTTTGCTGCTCTCTCCTATTGAATATCATCTGAAAATTGCTGACGGCCCCATATTTTCCCATACTTTTTACTATGCGGCTGTTAATTTTCAATTATATTTTGTGATGTGGATGGTTTCACGCCGATTCCTGTAAATTGGCTGTTTCTTCGCTTTAGAGCAGATATCGAGTAGGTGCTGGACATGATTTTTTGCAGAAATAGCGTTGAATGATCTTGTATTCACTCTCGCGGGGGAATAATTTTAAAATCTATGACTGCCAAGTTGAAACTGAGAGAGAAAAAAGAGGAGCGAGCCGTATGGCCCGCTGGTTTCACTTAGAGTCTAAATCCATGATATATGTCGCCGTCGAATTTCTGTGGAGTGTCAGCACCAGTATGTGGATAATGTGATTTGGCGTAGCTAAAGCAAGACTCCATCAGAGTGTTAGGATTGCTACCATAATGATTGACGAGACCATATTCTAAGAAGTAATATGTCCATGCGCCATTATGGTGCGTACCATCGTCCCAGCCATAGCCGTGATCCGTGCAGGTCGTTGTCATAAAGACACGAGCGCTACCGGCAAGAGCACGAATCTCAGGGATCAGGCCACCACTGTAACAGTGGTCTACAAAGATGAATGTCTTTGCAGCGACCCATGTCTTGACTATACTGGCCAACTCGGTGTCATACAACTTACCATTCGAGTTCTTACAGTCCCACATACACAGATATGAGCTACCCTTGCCGTTGCCGGAGCCATGTCCTGATGTGATAAATGCAACTTGATCGTCACCATCGGCATGTGCGAGCCAATTGAGACCCGCCTTGACATTGCTCTCGGTGGCAAGCCCGCTGTAAATCGGATAGTGTGATCTGTGGCCATCACCGTAGACCCTGATGTAGTTGTAATGCATCACATTATGGAGGTAGTTGTACCAGTCTGTCGCATCCTCGTCACAATATGAGAGATCGCTTATGTATCTGTAATCGCTGATGCCGACTATGACTGCCCACTTCCTTACAACACCATCTCCATAAGTGAGTCGCATGCCATCACCAGAATTGGGAGCCAATTTGAGTTTCCATCCGGTCTTAGATGCAGACCCGCTTCTGATCTGAAGAGTCAGTTTGTGATGTGAGTGAAGTGAATAGTCGCCAAGGTCGAACGTCTTGGTATTACTCCACGGTACAATATATCGGTTTGATTCAGGTACGACCGTCGAGCCATCAACCATGGCACTAAAGAATCGACGACTGCTGTCACTTCCCCTGGCAATCATTAGATCCAGTAGGGTATTCTTGCCAGCACGAAAGTCAAACACCAGCTTGGATCGGTATGCCTTTGGGAAGTATACAGAATAGACTTTTGCTCCTGATTCACCATAGATGTGCGTGACCTTCCAGCCATATTGTGAATAGCCACCATAATTAATGGCCAGTGTTAGCCTGTGAATGCCACTTCTAAGGCCCATCCCAACACTCTTGTGGAATCCGCTACTGTCAATTGTGTATGACTTGATTTTTTTGTCATCAATGTAGATCTTCAAGTATCGACTATGGGTATCCCTCACACGGGCGATATCAATCCGAATCTTGGAGAACCACCTCAATCTGACCTCGAATTCTAATTTTGCAACAGAGGCCTTCGGAAAATACAGGCCGTCCAAAGTATTACTTTGGGCTGCAAAATAGTCTGGGGTGCTTCCACCACCACCGCTACTACCACCGCCCCCGCCCTCACCAGGATCCGGTTGGATATTTCTTGAACTTGCCTGTCGCGGCGCGATGCTGACGCCTTGAACTGTGACAAAGAATATTGGCAAGACCAGCATAATAATAATTAATATCTGTCCTGCTTTTTTTGCGTTTGCCAACTTTTTCTAACCTCGCTGTTATTTTTTCATAAATATACCTACAAGGTACACCAGATGATACTTTGAACAATCCGTCCTCCTGAAAATCAGATCTGGACGGATTGTCTTGTCAGACAATATCCAAAAGCATATAAATTATTTTAGCTAATCATGCTAATAGTAATTGTACAAAATACAAAACTTTCCCATGTTTTATCCCAATCGTCCCATCTATTTGTTGTCCTATTAAGGACCAAATTAAACCTTTTGTTGACCCGTACAGAATGGTCTAGTTGTCTTAGTAATTGGCAGGTGGATACGGCGGTCTATCGTTACGAAGTGTTCTAGCTCAAATATCTGATTTGTATTTTAACGATATAGATCGCCTTAGGCCCCCTCTATCTGTGGCATCTTAGTACCGTTTGTGACCCAACATAAACTCAACCATCTCGTGATGATTTTCATATTACGGATAGTTTTACATTCATACAAGGTGGATCTGCTTCAATCATCGGTTTGCCCCGCCGATTGGATGAGCGCGCAAATCTTGCCGAGAGTTTGCCCGTCAAACGCTACCGAGTTCCCATCCATAATGTATGTTAGACACTCAATTCCAAGTTCAGAGAATTTTCCTAAATCGAATTTTCTAATATTTTTGGGAAACACCGCAACAAGTGTAGGCCTTTTCTTTTCGTTTGCTGTATGAAATAGTAGCTGGCCAATTGCAACGTAGACGCTATAGGGTGATGTTGTCGTTTTGATTTCGAATACTATTGCAAAATTCTGTTCGTTGTCAGGAGATGGAATATATAGATCGACTTGCTGGGTGTTGGCTGTTTCTATCCCTCTCTTCAGCAATTCCTGTGCCAACGTGTTGACAATGAACCCATGACTGCAGTCAGCTCTCACTTGGTCTGAGTACAATGGATATTCCTTTTGGCCTGAGAACTCCGGACTGAACGAGTGCCTTCTTGGATCATGTTGTTTCGTACCTGTTTTAGTATGCTTGATACGATAAACCTCCTGAACGAAATTTGCTACTTGAGCGGGGAATGACGGTTCACCGATTGCGCCGACAAGAGCTGCGTTTGCTATTCCCGCCTCATCTCGAACGTCTACCAATTTTCCGCGATATTCGCTGAAGAATTTCTGTTTAGAAATCCCCTGTTCTCGACCTCTGATTCCTCCTCGGTGCAGCACATAGTACCTTCCCTTTTCGTCTTTTGCAATAATACCTTGAGATCTCCGGTTAGTGTGCTTGTACGGAATATTGATCTCACACACAGTATTGTGGGAGATTTTGGATTCCCACTCGGGCTCTTCGAGTCCGAAACCCGTCCAGTATCGATTGTCATATTTGTTAAATAACCACCATATGCCGAGATCTCTTGAGTAGGATACATCTACACGTTCGCTTCCTCCTCGGTATCCAACGGTTATTGTTCCTGAACGACTGGCTGCAACTTTTAGTTCCAGCAAGAATTGATTTCTGACACGAGTTATCTCGTTCTGTTCGTTTAGCGCTTCTAACATATTTAACAATCCTATTTACAATCAGCAGCCCTGTGAATTTACGTTTTAATAGTTGCAATGTTGTCATGGTCACATTTTTTTCAAGCAGCACGGCGTTAGCAAAAATGTGCATAACTACGAGGGACATTTGAGTGAAAAAGAAAAAACAAATTGCAATTTTTGACACGACTTTAAGAGATGGAGAACAGTCGCCTGGGGCCAGTATGACAAAGGATGAAAAACTTCGGATGGCACAACAACTTGAAAGGCTTGGTGTAGATGTTATAGAGGCGGGTTTTCCAGTTGCATCCAAAGGTGATTTTGAAGCCGTCAGTGAAATCTCCAAACAGATTAAAGATTGCGAAATTGCTGGTCTTGCAAGGGCAAGCAAGAAGGACATCGATACAGTATGGGATGCCCTTAGACATGCTGGTGATCGTGGCCGGATTCATACCTTTATTGCAACAAGTGATATTCATATGAAGTACAAGCTTAGGATGAGTAAAGAGGAAGTATTGGCTGCTACAAGAGAAGCTGTACGACATGCGGCATCGCATACTTCTAATGTTGAATTTTCAGCAGAAGATGCGACAAGGACGGAACTTTCCTTTTTGGCTCAAGTAGTTGAAGCAGCAATAGATGCTGGTGCAAGTGTTGTAAATATTCCTGATACTGTTGGTTACACCATGCCCGATGAATATTCGCGGTTGGTCACTTATCTTCGTGAGCATGTTTCAAATATAGATGAAGCGGTAATCTCTGTTCATTGTCATAACGATTTAGGAATGGCTGTTGCAAACTCCTTGGCAGCAATTGCCGCAGGTGCACGTCAGGTGGAGTGCACAATAAATGGTATAGGTGAGAGAGCAGGAAATTGTGCGCTCGAAGAGATTGTAATGGCTCTCAGAACACGGAATGATCTTTTGCCGTATACAACGGGGATAGTTACGGAACAGATCATGAATAGTTCAAAACTTCTTTCAAATCTGACTGGTATTCCTGTCCAGCCGAATAAAGCAATTGTCAGAAAATGCCTTTGCCCATGAAGCCGGGATTCACCAGCACGGTGTATTAATGGAAAAAACAACCTACGAAATTACGACGCCTGAATCCATAGGTCTCTCTCGAAACAAGTTGGTGCTGGGGAAACACTCAGGGCGTCACGCGTTTAAAGAACGCCTGAAGATTCTGGGCTTCAATCTCTCAGAGGAGGAACTCGAAAAGGCGTTTGAACGCTTTAAAGCGCTTGCGGATAAGAAGAAAACCGTCTTTGATGAAGATATTGAGACACTTGTCATCGATGAAGTGTATCGCCCGACAAAAAGATTCGAACATATCCAAATGAATGTGGGTTCTGGTTCTTTTGCCGCTCCTACAGCAACCCTTGAAATGAGAATAAATGGTACTGTGCGAAAAACAGCGGTTATGGGCGTTGGACCTGTTGATGCTGCTTTTAAAGCTGTAAAAGAACTCACGGGAATTGAACCGCTACTCAAACGATTCACAATAGGGGCTCTCACTGGAGGGACCGATGCGCAGGGTGATTGTACAGTATTGCTGGAGATCGAGGGTCGTGAAGTTATGGGCCATGGACTACACCCTGACATAATTGTAGCAAGCACCAAGGCGTTTATTAACGCACTAAATCGGTATACCTTTCTCAAAGACAGGTCGAGGATTGAATATTAGATTAGAGGAGATGAAATGGGGCAAACAATCGCAGAGAAGATATTTCTTGCTCATGTCGTCGATGAACCTGTCGAAGGGGAATATGTATTACGGACTGACATGGTCTTTTGTCATGAGATCACAACCCCTCCTGCTATTGAAGACTTGGTGGAACGTGGGAAGGATAGAGTCTTTGATCCCTCCCGAATAAAGGCAGTTATTGATCATGTCACTCCGGCGAAAGATAGCAAGACTGCTTTGCAACATAAAATTCTCAGGGACTGGGCTCGTAGACATGGGATCACAGACTTTTTCGACGTTGGCAGAAATGGTATCTGTCACGCACTGTTTCCCGAAAAAGGATTTGTACGACCTGGGCAGACAATCATCATGGGTGACTCCCATACCTGCACTTATGGGGCCTTTGGGGCTTTTGCTGTAGGTGTTGGCACTACTGATCTTGAGGTTGGGATTCTTAAAGGAATCTGTACACTTAAACCGCCACGATCAATAGGCTCTGTGTGAAAAGTCTGTGTGATAGAGGATTATGAAAAGAGTGAACATCATTTTGCTTCCGGATCCGAAACTCTTCAGGATTCATTCTGCCTTGAACGCTCTATATCCGTGGACTTTTCACACAGCTCCCGATCAATAAAAGTAATTATTACTGGTACTCTTCCAAATGGGGTCTATGCAAAAGATATTGCTTTGAAGGTTGTCAGTACTCTGGGAGCTGGTGGGGCAACAAATTGTGTCATCGAATATACAGGTGACACTGTCACAAATATGAGCATGGAGGCACGAATGACCCTTTGCAATATGGCCATAGAAGCAGGTGCAACAACTGGCATCTGTTTGCCCGATGAAACAACGGTTGACTATCTGTGGCCATTCATATCCAACGAGTACCGTGACAAGGCGGACGCCCTTGATAACTTCAAGAAATGGTACTCGGATGAGAATTGTCAATATGAAAAGGAGATAACCATTGAATCACCATCGATAGAGCCCCTTGTAACGTATGGATATAGCCCCGATCATGTAAGACCCGTTACGGATTTGAAAGGCACTCCAATTGATCAGGTGTATATCGGAAGCTGCACTAATGCCCGAATTGAAGATTTGCGTGTAGCAGCCAGTATCCTAAGAGGTCATCAAATTGCCGATTCTGTTCGAGGAATCGTGTCTCCTGCAACGGTTGATATTTTCTCGCGGGCTATGGAGGAGGGTTTACTGAAAATCTTCATGGACGCCGGATTCAGCGTAACGAATCCTACGTGTGGGGCTTGTCTTGGAATGAGTAATGGCGTGCTTGCCGAAGGCGAAGTATGTGTTTCAACAACCAATCGCAATTTCAACGGACGAATGGGGCGGGGAGGTATGGTTCATCTTGCAAGTCCTGCAACAGCAGCCGCATCTGCAATAGAGGGCGTGATTGCAGATCCAAGAAAATATCTGTAAAGGCGATGTGAAATGAACAATAAATTCTCAGGAAAAACCCTTCTCGTTGATAGGTCTGATATAAACACTGACGAGATCATTCCTGCCAGGTATCTCACTGAGATCACAAGATCCGCCTTACGGCCATACCTGTTTGAAGATCTCGATTTGGAGGGTCTCGTTAAACCCATTGATTTTAGTCAGTACAGTGTGATTATATCTAAAGCGAATTTCGGATGTGGTTCTTCTCGTGAACATGCTGTCTGGGCACTTGAAGTAAATGAGATCTATACCGTTATCGCAGAAAGCTTCTCTAGGATCTTTAGGCAAAATATGTTCAATTGCGGATTGTTAGCTATAGAGTTGAGTCATGAAGATATCGAAACTATCTTTTTCATTAGCTGAACATGACGAATTGTTTGTTAATGTTAATCTCCAGAGCGAGCAAGTACAAGTCAAGACTTCTTCTATCAGCGAAACATTTCCTTTTAGGCTGAGTCCCTTTGAGAAAGACCTGGTCGCGGAAGGGGGATGGGTTAATTATGCAGACAAGCGCTACTAAGAATATTGTTGCATGGGAGAGAGTATTATGAATGCAAAACATTTCATTGCAGTGATGCCAGGGGATGGTATTGGTCCTGAGATCATGGATGAAGCCCTCAAGGTGTTGAAAAGAGTGCAGGACCTGAGTGGTGTGGAATTTGCATACAAGATATGTCCTGTGGGTGGCTGTGCAATAGATGCTTTTGGGGAACCGCTACCTCCAGAGACCATTGAGACCGCGAAGGCTGCGGACGCAATTCTCTTTGGCAGCGTTGGTGGTCCGAAATGGGCAACGCTCCCTCCGGAAAAACAGCCTGAGAGAGGATCATTATTGCCCTTGAGGAAAATGTTCGAACTGTTTTGTAACCTTCGGCCTGCTGTAATGAGTTCGGCTCTTGGAAAAGGATCTCCGCTGAACACGCAGTTGTGCTCTACTGGATTCGATATAATGATTGTCCGTGAACTCACAAGTGGAATTTATTTTGGTCGTCCACGAGGAGTACGTGAGATAGATGATAATAAATTGGCTTTTGACACTATGATCTATGCAAGGAAAGAGATCACGAGGATAGCTCACAGGGCATTTCAAATTGCGAGAAAGAGAAGAAAATACGTGACTTCTGTAGATAAGGCAAATGTACTTGCTTCCTCAATGTTGTGGCGTGAGGTTGTTGAAGAAGTAGCCCGTGACTATCCGGAAGTGACACTCGAACATATGTATGTCGATAATGCAGCAATGCAATTAATCCGAAATCCCTCACATTTTGATGTAATATTGTGTTCCAATATGTTTGGGGATATTCTCTCTGATGAGTCTGCTGCACTATGTGGATCTCTGGGAATGTTGCCTTCAGCTTCTTTGGGCAACGGAACGTTTGGTCTTTACGAGCCTGCTGGGGGGAGTGCTCCTGATATTGCAGGAAAAGGGATCGCAAATCCCATTGCACAGATCCTCTCTCTCGCATTGATGTTAAGATACAGCTTCGATATGGGTCGAGAAGCTTCGGCTGTAGAAAACGCAGTTGTCAGAGTTCTTGATGATGGGTTTAGAACCAAGGATATCTTCACAGGAGCCAAGATCGAAAAATTAGTTGGCACTTTCCAAATGGGCGATGAAATCACCGCAAGAATCGAGTTGTGATCTTGATGAATAATATGCTAATGTGCTGAACAACTACAGGAGTTCAAATAATACTGCGACAAAGTTGTGATTTTAGTATGTAAAAATTCCATAAAACGTGCGGATGAATTTGCGATATGTTATATTGTGTTCTGACTCAATTTCGTAAAATGTTATGGTGTGATGCAGAATAATTATAACGAATTATTTAGGAATGAACCTATTCATGAGTTATGTGAAAAGTCCGTAACCATAAACGAATCTTGGATAAATTTGGTGCGCTGAGTGTAGGACCAATATATACCATGTGATGCAAGTTGGTAGAATTCATTCAGAGCAACGGCTTTTTACACAAAACCTCGATTATCATAAATTGTAAAATGTATGAACATAAACAAGTGCACCCATTCGGAATTCACCAATGGCGATGAGAACGATTAAACTGTTATTTTTTGTTGATGCTCAATACCATCTATTTCTTACCAATAACCCAGTAAATAAATGGGCAGAATACGTTTCAAGTAACTTTTTATAGGAACATATAATTGCTGAAAACATGGGTTTTGTGGTAGATCCAGTTCACGGGAGAATATATTTACCTGAATGGATTGCATCAATTACAAGTATGCCCGAAATACGGCGTATGATGAATATCCGACAATTAGGACTAAAGGCATTCACCGGATTTCCAGGGGCAATGCATACACGTTACACCCATTGTCTTGGAACAATGCATTTAGCTGAAAAATTACGTTCAAAACTAGTCAAAAGCAAATCTGTAATACAACAAGAACGATTAATGCAGAATTTAGAGAATAATAAAGCTGCATTACAAGCAGCAGCATTTTTTCATGATGTTGGACATGGCCCTTTTTCACATGTATTGGATTATGTTACAAAAAAAGAACTGCATCTGGATCACACCGAGTTGAGTGTTGAAGTTGTAAAAAAGTACAAAGACGTTTTAGAAAATGAGTCAATATCATGGGAAAGCGTATGTAAAATAATATCCAAGAGTTTCGATAAAGGAAACCCTTGCCAGTATATTAGAGAGATAATTGATGGGCCATTAGATGTAGATAAAATGGATTATCTTCTTCGTGACAGTTATCATGTTGGACTTAAATATGGTTTTGATTTAGACTACCTAATGGACTATATTCGGATACTAGGAACTGACGATAATTTAGCCGCATATCAAATTGGTTTAGATAGTTCACCCAAAGCAATTACAGTAGCTGAGCATTTTATTTTAATTTGGCGGAGTATGTATATTTTGGTTTACTATGATCAAAAAACAAGAATTGCAGAAAAGATGCTGGAAAAAGCAGTGCTTTATGCAATCAAAAATGATGATAAAATAGTGACAATGTTCGCAAATCCAATTAACTTTCTGAATATAGATGAATCCATTCTAATGAAAATGCTTTTAGAATCAAAGGACACGACCAAAAAAATAACAGAATTGATTCAATCACGTAAATATTTTGAAGTTGTGCATAAAATCGATTTAACAAAAGATATCTCACCGGATTCTAAATTTATGAAAGCAGTTCTCAAATCGGGACCAGATGAAATTTCGGAAGAATTAAGTATTAAATTAAGTAACAATGAGGAATATGATGTGATCTATGACATAATTAAAAGCAGAACGCCCAAAAATATTAGAGTCGATAAGATTAGTGACGATGGTGAACCAATAGAGTTAGAGCAAATGTCACCAATTATAGAAGCAATGTCCAAACAAAAGTACGAGTTATTCGTTTATGTGAAACCCGATGTTCCAGAAAAAGAAAAAATTATTAGAACTATACGTAATGAAACTCATGAAGTTATTGAGGGGTGGGAATAATGCGTGATTCATCAGATATGGAACGATTAATCTGTCTAGTTGGAACGCACGGTGTAATCGAAGGTAGAACTAGGTTTCAGAAAATTGTTTATTTATTGAAAAATCAAGATATTCCATTTTCTTTTGAATATATTCCATATTACTATGGGCCTTATTCATACGAGCTTGCTGAATACATCGAACTGCTTGTATCGTATGGGATTCTAAAAGAAACCAAGTTCCATCTAGCAGACGGGATTGATCGCTACGATTATCAACTCACCAAAAAAGGGGAAGAAATATTCAAAAAAATAATCACGGATTCTCGAAGTAGTGAATTTACTGAGATTAAACAATTTATCAACAAAAATAAAGAAACAAATACAGGCGAGTTGGTATCATCAGCTAAAAAAATAATGGCTACTCAATTGAAGCAATGCAATAGAGAAAATTATCCCCCATAATTACATAGTATTTACTGAATGCCTTTGTAAGGTATTAGTAGGATTCATGTTGTACTATATTTCCTCAATGGATTATCTCGGTCTTCATGTGTTCGTCGAACTCTTGGCAGCCCCGGTTTTGTTCAACCCACCGTTCTACTTCATTTAACAACAAGTACTCAAGTGACTAAAGATCCGTTCCATACTCTCATTCATTTCCGCATTATTGGGAAACGACCGTCTCTTTCAACTGTCATTATGAACTCCATGAGGTTCTTTTACTCCGGTTCTGTGTGAAAAGTCGAAGAGCACGAATGTATTAGGAAGATTCGAACTATGATCTTATCGGTTTCGTAACTACGTAGGATCTATTTCACCTAAATCGATCCATTGTTGTGAACTTTTCATACATCTATTGAATCTCAAACAACTTATGACCATATAATTCATGCTTTAACTGGTTCTGGTTCTAAGGCTCTGTGTGAAAAGTCAGGAAAACCGTGATTATGAAAAGTATGATTACCATTTTATGTACGGATCCAATAATCTTCGGGATCTAAACTGACCTGTTTGCTTCATCCAGATGGACTTTTCACACAGCTCCTGGTTCTAACGAGTGACACGGCGACCAATCTCAATTAAGAATATGGAATAAACATGGACGGAATCCGCTCATGTATTCAAGAAAAATAAATGCAAGTGAAATTGAAACCACCACTTCTGCTATGAGATATATTGAGAGGTGGATGGAACACAATGGTTTCCATGTTTCAAACTGACCTCCCCCTGCTTTCGGTTTAGCCTGCTATTACAGGCTATTGTGTGTCACAGTGCAACGGATAATTGCATAATGTCAGACTGCCACCATATAATATGATTTTTATTGTTTCTTGTACTTATCAGAGGTCGTTGATCAGTGCCAGAACAACAAGCGCAGCTGTACGTGCTATACGTCCCGCGAGTTCATAATGATCCTCTTCATTATATGATGGGTTCTGTTTGTTTTGTGTACGCTGGGGGATTGCTTCCTTCTCTTGAATAATCGATAGCCCTAACAGTACTAGACCCCATGCAAATTGTTGTCTGATCTCTTCGGGATCTTTATCTGAACGCTGTTTGATCTCCTGTAGAAGAAATACATTGTCCGCGTTGACAAAAAAATCAATACCTTGTTCTCCGTTGGGTCGTACTTCTAACGCATCAAATTTATCCCATCCATATTGATCCCATTCTTCTCGGGTTACAAAGAAGATTTGTGGAATATCTAGACCCTTTGGTGTTTGGCGTCCGTCCCCTATTTTGGTACTACGTGGTTGTCTCCTTGATGAAGGGCCCCCACTGGCAGACGGTTGAGGTGGATCTACTATAATCGTAAATGTATCCGTAAATGGCGGCGATGTCGCAGTGATCTCATCGGATTCAGGAAACGAATGGAAGATATCAGTAACAAACGACGTGAACGACAGAATTGTGCCTTCGGGAATATCCGACGGAAGCTGAACTGTGAGTGTTGCGGTTCCATTTAATAGGCCGATGTGATAGTCGATTTCAATATCCGGATTGTCTACAGATAAGTGGAACTGCCCTGGAGAGTCTGCTCTGTCAAAATAGTCGTTAGCTGCGTCAGTTTCGTACTCCATACGGAACTTGTTTCCTTGTGGTACATGTTTCTTTGATGCGCTTACCAATCGGAAAAATGACGGCCACTGTTTTCCCCGGTATACTTCTCGGTGATCACTTGTTGTGGAGCGAAGATCAAATGGATTCTTGATGCGCTGACCTGGGTTGAGAAGATGAAGGACTCCCGGTGAATGTTTAGTAATACGCTTAAGGACAAGTTCAAGTGGTTTTGCTTCTTTGATTCGTTTCTGTACTTGTTGTTTACGCCGTTCGTGATTCAGTTCACGAAGTCTACGATTATCACGAAGTATTTCGATAATTCGTTCACGAAGATGGTCCTTGAACTCAATATCTTTCAGACGATCACGTGAGGCCATAAATAGAAGGCTACTGATTGATCTATTCATACGCGAACAGTCTACAAGAACAAGCAGGCTATCGGCAATATATGCAAGATTGACTTTTTCACTTTTGAAAAGGGTTTTGCTTAATACCCCCTGCGTTTGTCCATCTAAAACAAACACTACGCCATCATTGTACCGATATGATTTTGCAGTATCACTTTTCTGGAAAACATAGATTGATGCTGTCAGTGGTTCTCCATCTACGGTAAATGATTCTGAAATTGGAAAGCCTTGTTCTATTACTTCACCTGCATTATCCTTGAGACGAATTTCCAGTCCTGCAAGTGTCGTTTCGAACTTGTCAGTTTTATATGGTCGAGTTTCCACAAGACGTACTGGAAGTGCTAACCGAGGGAGTAAAAGTGAAAGTCTGTAAAACAGGTTTATTCTGATAATACTTTTGTATCCTCTGGAAAGTTTATAATCAAATAATTTAATATAAGTACCCCACTCAATCGGCTGTTTATACGCTTCAGGCGGTTTTTTCCCAGTAGATTTTCCAGGTAAGAGTGGGAGACTTTCGGCATCGAATCGGAGAATCTTACCTTCAGGTGCAAGATATTTTATCACAGGGTTTTTCATTGTCCCTTCAGGAAGAAATACTCGTGTAATCGTGAAACCCCACTGATGAACTGATGGATCAGTTTCCTCTTCAGATGCAGCAATTGTTGGGTGACGACGGCTCACAACGAGTTGAATGTAGTGATCTCCACAGAATGTAAATACTCCTGAACCTCCCATATTGTATCGACCTTGTACAAATGGTATGCGGGCTTTATTTCCTCTATGAAGAGACATGAATGTATCTTGAAACTTGTTAGGTGATTGGCCCTCTCCTTTGTCAATAATTGAAATACAGGGAAGTACCTGGGTACTTGCCTTGCCAGTAGCAACAATATAAATCTCTCTAGCAAGCTCGGCCCGTTTAGATCGATTAAGTGATTCAATAGCGCCACTACGGACTCCAAAAAAAGATTCAACAGCTTCCGAAATACTTTGAGGGGCTTGCAATGGATCTGACGGATCAATTCCACGTAAAAGGCAGTCACGCATTAATAATGCATCAATAGCATTCACAATTTTTTCAACAAGTGCTCCTTCTGCATGTGTTTGTTGGTTATTTATCGTACTCCAATTGTTTTCATTATCACCATATGGTTTCCACACATCCGGATTATCCCACAGATTCTCTTGTTTAAGAATCGTGATTACTTCGTGTTCATTTTTTGCCTGAACGAGTCGTAAGCAAAGGTCTTTCGGATTTATTGTGATCATGGCCCCTTCAACTTCCAGGTAATTTAAATCGTCGTGCAGTTGTTTGTTTGAACAACGCCTCGGTTTCCGAAACCATTTTTCGAATTGCTTTGAAAATCTCCGAAACATCTTTTTCTGTATATTCGTACTGTGATCTATTAGCGCAATTACCAAGAATTCTAAGTGCCGCAAGTACCTTGTTAGTTCTTTGTTCTGCAAGACGGATGAATCGTTCTCGTTTTGGATTAGTTTTAGTGCTGCTAGTACTCATAATTAATCACTTATCTATTTTCAATAGGTGATATATCAAATTCTTATGATATAAATCTTTGTTATATGAAATATTGGTAATAAATTGGTATGAAATCAGTAGTTAATATAGTTGACATATTGCATTGATATGATATAGATAGCAAAATTACTTTTATACTACAGTACGATAAATACACTATTATACGTTTAATATAATATTCCTTATTCAAACTCAATTTCGATTATTTTGTAGACAATATGGCTTTTCACCAACATAATCGACGAATGATTTATTAGTTACTACCGAATACAAATTCACTAGCGTGGTAATGATGATGAAGTTAGCATGAAACAATTCTCATGGATGATCGATATCTAACTGGTGTCATACTATTACTTTCGGGCCGCGCAATTTATCGAGGTACCTTTAATGAAACATGAATTGAGTATTCATGCAGTAACACCAATTTGGACTGGGGGCATCCAGTCACAAAGTCAAAAGTCTGGGAAAAATCTCCTTCGACAGACTGGACTGATAGGAAGCTTGCGCTGGTGGTTTGAGGCATTACTACGCGGCTTGGACATCGAAACATGTCATCATCACGAACGGCATATAGTAGATTCAAAGGCGGGTATAGACCCTGAGGAATTGACCTGTCAGTCATGTGCAATATTTGGTACAACTGGCTTACAGCGCCAATTTCGTCTTCATCTAGATGTCACGGATTATGATCCGCCTTGGAGGAGTCTACAAATATGTCCTAATGGTCATAGTCACGGTTGGTATTTTCCTAAAGGATATATTGGGAAACTTAATCTTGCCATATCTGGGTTTCAGCAGTCTGTTATTCCAGTTGTAGCACTATTATATTTCCTAGAGCGATTTGGATCACTTGGTGCAAGGACTACACTTGGTTGTGGTCAATTCGATATCGATTCACATGCTAATTTTAGTCCAGAATTGTTTTGGCCATTGCTATTACAATGGATTGAAACTTCACGACAAAATTCTGTTTTTTCCGAGCCCGACGAAGATTATGACAATTTGCCGAATATACAAAATCTGACGTTTTTTAAATATGAATTCACAATCCCTTCGGAGATTACAGGTAAAAGTTGGTGGCGCCTCTTTGATTCTTTGACCTCATCGTCCAAGAAACAAGGTAGATATAGAAATTGTAGAACAACCTTTAGCCTTCTAGAAAAATTATTTGATGAGAAAGGTGTTGCTCCTGTTTCGGCAATAATTAAGGATATACTTCGCTATAAAACAAGTTGGCAGTGTTTATCTTCTACTGACTCTGATTTTTTTGGGACTGCTGGTAATGATGACGCAGAACGCAGTAAAATTGCTATCGGATGGGCAGTCCGACAGAACGGATCTGATCTATGGAGTATCCGGGGTTGGTTCTGGCATCCTCCGAAATTAAGAAAGGATGAGGCTGCCAAAAAATCAGACGAACTTCTTACAAAACTGAGAAGTGATTCGTTTTGGCGTGAATCATTGAATGTTCACGATAATGATGATAATCTTGAAATCATCGAGATGAATGATTCTGCCAAAATTATTGACACGCTGAAGGGACTAATTATGGGGGATAACCAATGAATACTAGAATTTGTGGGAACTATATACCAGATTCTCGAACATTTTTCAATTGTTCATTTACATGGGAGCTGATAGTTTGATTGAGTTAGCTGCGATATTTTCATCCGAGTTATCATCCTTTATTGATAGAGTCAAACCGCTCAAACCACAGAAAGTTATTTTTGAAGATGCCATTGAACAAGTTGTAGATTTTGCTAACAAAAGTTCTGACATTCCAATACTTGATAAAATATCCAATCTATATACTCGAGTAGAACTGCTCTCTCACTTTCTGCTAACATCCGGAAAAAATCATGCACGTGTCGGAAATAGAGATTCGGCCGGACTTCTCAAGATACTTAAAACAAAAATGAATCTATTTTTGAAGAATACTATCAAAGACTACCTTCAACCCTTGGGTCTGTTGACAAAAGTGCCAGATCTAACTCTATTACCAGTAGGTTCTTTCTTCATATCATTTAGATTTAAATTGGACAGCCCGTATTTGAGCAAAGATGATACCGACCTATATGTGATAGATAATCCTGTTAGGAAAGAGTGGATATTCAAGGTACCTTACATAGCACCGAGCCAATGGAAAGGGGCATTGCGCAGTGTTCTTGTTCACAAGCTTGAATCGTGTGCGAGCGCAGAGGAGTTCATCTCATACCGTATACAATTGTCTAGGCTGTTTGGGATTGAAAAGGGCGTTAACGATGACATCAAAAATCTGTATTTGTATTCAGAAATGCCTGAGGCAGTAGAGGAATACCTCACAAGGTTAAAATCATTTTTTTCCCTTGATGAAGACCAAGGGATATACTATCGAGGGAGATTGTACTTTTATCCGACTTTTTTTAATACGATCGGGATGGAAGTAATTAATCCTCACAATCCATTAACAGCAGCAGGTACTAAACCGATATATTTTGAGTGCGTTCCACGAGGAACAAGCGGTGATTTCTGTCTATTGTACATTCCTGCATGGCCAGATCTTGGTGGCGGTCCAAATTGTATCCGCGATGATTTTCACACGATTGCTGAGGGAATATCTGACTTGCTGACGACCGAAGGAATTGGTGCAAAGGTGACCAGTGGTTACGGGTTAGTTCAAGATATTGAACAAGGTATTGTTCAAGTCAAGACGAAAGATCCTATTTCCTTCAGTAGTTTAAGTGAACTCGCAAATAGTTCTAAATTCGATAAAATGTGGGAGGGTCTTTCATGAGCGGAACATTTAAACGAACTTTAGCGGATTTAAGAAAACTGAATAATTATTTTATTGCGGCAGAAATAATTTTCTGGTTACATATGATATACAAATTCCACGTTGATTTTAGCAGAAAGAAAAGACGCCTACCTATATGGATCACGTCTGATCAAGAATTAAATGAGTTATTTACCGATTCATGGCCTGACACGATAAGTAAGCATCTATCAATAGATACTGCTAATCTTAGTCTAAAACATCTTGTGGTTTATCATGATCGTAATTTGGGGCGTCTAAATGATCTACCCGATAATGTATATAAATTTCTACTTCATGTGTCCGATTGTCATGGGAGATCCTCAGGTATTGAAAAGGGACTATTTGGGACAAAACGTGGAGTTGTGACTTCAATTTATCTTTATACTGTATTTGGTCATCTTGCAAAACCCGCCATGAAATCAATTCTGAATCCAATGCCTGATTTTATATCCCAATTAAAGCAGTTAATTTCTGATTTAAAAGACAACCTCGGGGATTTTCAAAAAATTTCAGAGATTAAACATGAAATCTCTTCACTTTTCCATTCCCATATGACTTCAGTTCTTGCTGAAACAAGATTTCCAAATAACGATGTAAATTTGTGGTCACAGGCACATTCTGCTGTTTCACTATTTAAACCTGCAATTGCATATACATATTTGAAGAATCGTTCTGATGATGAATATGCAGATCAAATGACATCATGGCGATTATTTCGAGTGGGTATTGATATACTTGATTATTTATTTCAAGCAGCAAGTCTTGCAGATCTTAAAGCACGTCAGAGAGAACTTGACACAGCACTTGATAAAATTAAGGATCTATTAGAATTGACATATCCAATTGGATATGAGGTTTTAAGGAATGAATATGGTCCAATGTTCGTTGTGATTGCTGGTGAAGATGAATTTCAGAACCTTTCTTGTGGATCTGGTACTATTGGAGATGAGATTGAAACAATACTTAGTTCATCTCTATATGACGAAATAGCGATTCCTCATTATATTACCGGGGAAAAAAGTCGTGCTCTTTATGATCATCAAGAATCGCTAAGCGTACAAGTTAATAGACAAATCATGTCACAAGTGTTAATGCAATCTGGTTCTACTAATTTACCACTTTGTATTGCTTGTCAAGTAAGAGTGCAGACACAAGGTAAACCTATGACTCGTGGTTTGTGTGATTCGTGTTTAACACGTCGGGATCGTAGATCTCAAGCTTGGCTGAATGATCGATCACGGACTATTTGGATGGATGAAATCGCAGATAAAAATGGACGCGTATCGCTAATCGTTGGGTCCTTTGATATATATCCATGGGTATCTCAAGGAGTTCTAGAAACAATATCTGTGGCACCTATTACAGCAATAGGCACAAACTGGGATGAACTCGTTAAACAGCTCTTGACATATAAAAATGAAGCCCTGGGTTCTATCCCAATGTTTCCCAAAGAATTAATTGACACACGCCTTCATACTGAAACTCCTTTTTCATTATTGAAAAAATTAACTGATAGAGATCTAAAGAGTGTTGATGATGCAGAGCAATTAGCACATATTTTGATTGCCGTCCCAGTTCTCCAAGTCGCGTAATGCGAGTATTTGAAACATCATTACAGTTTTGGCAAGAAATTTTTCCTTCTAGTAGTATTATTCCAGAAAATTCAGAAATAACTAATGTCATACTTCAACGAAGTAGAAGAATTCATATTGTATGTAATTGTGGCCTTGGGAACTCACATACATACGTGTTGCGAATTGACACAATAAAGATACCTGTAGTTTATACAATTGATGAGAAAAATAATAAAGGTGAGCTTATAATAATTGAAAATCTCGAATCATTAAAAAACAGGCTTGGTATTAAGCGTTCATTGGATGAATACCTACGAAGCGTTGATGAGATAAGTATTGAAGAACCAACGGAATATGGTAAACCGGGTAAAGAACTTGTAAGAATAGAAAAGTCGGATTTTGAGGTTTTGATTAAATATTCCCCATACTATCCATTGTCTCACATTTTTACATCACCTTCACTTTTTATGATGTTGGCTCCTGCCGATAAGGCAATTACTATTGTTGAAACAATTCGTAAAAAATATAATACTGAAATGAATCGTGTGTTAAATCGTTTTCCGCTTCGACTTGGTATTGTTTTTGCAGATTCGCATACCCCATTGCGTTCAATATTGGATGCTGGCAGGCGGATGTCAGATATTCAATATCCTACAAGTAGTTGGGTTGTGGTTGATGATGTCATGACAAATTCCGTGTGTGATGATGTATATTGGCAGTGTGTCTTAAAATCAACGGATCACAAGGAAGTTATTGAATGGTGTGTACCTTGCTATATCAAAGAAACCATTGAAGACGTTTGGTATCCTTTTGTATTTGTCAAAAACGATGCGGTTTTTGAGAAGCATAAGGATAAGTTAGAGTTATTATTTAAGGCAGAGAATCCATGGAACAACGGTCATATGGATTGGCTCATACACATCAAGCATTTGAAGCAAGGTATGACGGTTTATTTTACTCCATCAACTATCGATTTTATTTGGTTAGATACTGCGGGGTCAAGATTTTCTATTGCTTATGGTTCGGATGGACGACGCAAGGATTCAACGAGTCATCCCTATGTATTTTCAAGATGGGATCAACTTTTCCACATTTGGGAAGTTCTGAGAAATCATCTATCTAATTCACAGATATATCAGATTGTGGATCTTGTAGAAGAACGAAGAGAGCGATGGCTTAATGATGATGATGTATCCACAGAAAAGATTGACACGTTCAAAGAGTTTAGTACGCATGTTTTTTCAAATGCTGAATGGCGTAAGAAAAGTGGGAAATATCCTTGGGAACTAGAAAATATGCTAAAAGCGGTCTGGGTTGATCGATGGGCCGAGTATTTAGTTGATGGCTTGGTGACAGATTCCGTTCATCTATTCATGCAAATTCTGAAGAAAAAATCGGCGGTGAAGGGATGAGTTCTGAACATTATAGAGTAGAAAAAATCTATTTAGAAACACTTGATCCAGTACATATAGGTACTGGGGGGATGCGTCTGGGACGAGTTGACAATCCAATAGTGCGCGAACCGGGAACTATGCTTCCAAAAATCCCTGGGAGTACACTTAACGGAGTGGCACGTGCTTATGCTGCAATTAAACATTCAAAAGATGGCAAGCCGAGGTGTGCAGGCCGTTATCAATGTGGCAAATCGGATTGTCCCGTTTGTTATACTTTTGGCAGTCTTAATGGTAGTAATGCGCGAGCTGGTGTCATCAGTATTGGAGATGCACGCATCTTTCTTTTCCCGGTGCATAGTATGGTGGGCCCAGTATGGGTGACAAGTCCAGAAACTATCGGAGAGGGTGGCTTAGCCAGCAATTTGATCGCGGACAATTCATCAATTGTCAAAGGTATTTTTTTGGGCAAATTAAAAACGTACGATCGGATAAATCTAAACTGGTTGATGGTATCAAAAAGCGACGATACATGGAATGGTAGTTTTGATGATCTGATTCCTGAAATAATTCGCGAACGGGTTGTCATTGTTGATGAAGGAATCTTTTCAAAAGTTGTTAACAGTGGGCTAGATGTCCGTACTTCTGTTTCAATAGATCCTAAAACAGGAGCTGCAGAGAGTGGAGCACTTTTTACTGTTGAGGCAATTCCTCGTGCCTGCATATTGACTTTTGAGTTGGTTTTAGACAACTTTCGCCATTCTGCATCAAAAAATAAACCATCTGATAATCCAGTAGACATCGTAAAAAGTGGACTTAGACTAGCCGAATTTATGGGTGTTGGAGGAATGAGTGGACGAGGATTTGGACGACTTCGGATGCTAGAAACAGCCGGATCTGGGACTGGAGGTGGAACTGTATGAACAAATCGACTGTATTGAATCTTGATTACGAGGCTGCAGGTGTTGCACAGAAGATTATTGCTGAAGTCCGATCCGAAGATCAATCATCAAAGAAAAGTTTGGTTGACTTACTTGGGCGTGTAGTGACCAAGACTTTAGGTGTTCTACAGTCTCAGGGAATCTATGCGATGGAATTGTTTCTTCTTTCTAGGGGTGATAAAGAAAAAGATGTAGCAATGATTATTGAAAAACATCTACGGGAGTCCGTTTCAAGAGTTTTGTCTATAAAAAACATAACCCGCGAAAATCCTGAGAATTGCTTGACATTCTATCGAAACCTTCTGACCAATATTTCTACTATGTTTCTTGTTCGTGATTTTCTTGAGCTAACCCTGATTTATACGCGATATGGTGCAAAGAGTATTTCGTGAGGTATTGCAATGACAAAGTGGGCACCGTATAAAGTAGTTTTTAGGTTGAATTCTCCATTGCATATTGGTAAACGGCGAACTGGTAATCTAATGGAAACACGTTTGTATGTTCATGGACGTGTGGTAATGGGGGCCATTGTAGCTAGGCTTACACGAGACCGTATAGCCGAGGGAGTAAAAACCAGCTATACTGAAGTTATTAACATTGTTTCTGAAGGCCTACGTACAACCTATTTTTGGCCAGCCATTCCTCAGTGTAATGTTACCAATCCATCATCGGTGTGGGACTCGCTTGAAACCTTGTTCCCATTTGAAATATATCCGACGCATAATATTGACTATTCTAAGCTATATCCAACTCCACATCACTTGTCAATTAAATCCGTCAAGTCACGGAAACCCGACTCGCCTAAGAGTTCCATCGAGTATTTGCTTCTTGACGCAAGAGCTGGTACTGCACTGTCTGGACGAACCGCTGAGGTGGGATCTCTACATCAGATAGAGCATATCATGCCTTGGACTCGGGAGGGCAAACCCGTCTATCTGGTTGGAACGATATTTTGTGATTCTGACAAGGTGAGTGTGAAAGAGATTCATTCAACTTTAGCTGGTGTTGTCTTCGGTGGTGAACGATCCTATGGCTGGGGTCGAGTATCACTTGTTGATTTTGAACAACATAATCAACAAGATGCGATCGCTGATCCAACAAGTTTTGACTGGCATAGCAATATTCCCGCACATTTCTATTATTCTGATTGTCATAGTGTAATGGGTAAAACCGAGCTTTTTGCCGGATGGTATCAAAAAGACACTGAACGTAGAGTTGTAATGAAAGCATTGCTTCAACCCGGTGGTTGGGTATACGACAATACTGGTAAGGTATCACCAATACCTTCCGTTGCCCAGACTGGCTTGAAATATGCGATAGATGCTGACGGAACATGGTCTGTATCTTAGCATTAGAGTTTAGCAGGTTATTGTAATATGAATGATAAAGTGTCTGCTTTTGGATGTCGTATGTTTGGACTACAAACGTGGTCATAATTGAAGTATCTGTTTTACAAATTCTACGATATCACCAAGTCGTTCTTGCACTAGTTTTAGTACACGTACATTGTCGATTTTCGAATATCCATGAACGATCAGATTTCGGAATCTTGCCATAGCCGAGAGTCGATCACCGAGATTTTGGTTGATGATTTTTGATCCGGCGAGTACTTGGAATATGTCTGCATACGAATCACCGCGCTCCAAGCCATATTCCGAGATGATGTGTGTAGCGATATTAATACAGGCTTCCATAATTTCAAGTAGTGTATACTTTACAGCCTGTACATCCTTGAACCTGCTGACAAAATCTTTAGGATCAATGTGTTCGTACTCTTCGAGAAATTTGAGACTCCTTTCAATAATATCAATCTTTGATTGGAATGTCTCGTTTGGCATATCGTTCTCTCCGCAATGAATCGTAGAGGTCATAATGGTATTTTATATCAAAATAATCGATCATCACTCGTTTCTCGAACGCGATTCTGTGGCATTCATCTCTACAGAAGATCACTCGTGACTTTTTGAACACCTGAGATAGGAATCTCACAGGCCGTCCATTGAGAATTCGCACGTCGAACTCCCCCCGGAGCCGTTTCTCAAACTCCATTATGATCTCGGCCTCATACAGACTGTGAGGACTGAACTCTTCATCAACCAACAACCCAATGTCGATGTCATTGAATTTTCGTGAAGTCAGGACCGAGCCGTAGAGGTATACGACATCGACTTCATTTCGATCCCTGAAGATCTCCTTTGCCGCCTCCTCGACATCTTGCAACAGGGCGGCATTAATTGGGTCATTCATGTACTATCGTCTGGGGGTGTGCATATATCAACATTGTTTTTGATGGTTACACCGTCAAAATATCGAATCTCATAATTCAACTGTTTTTTTTTGCTCTTTCAAACACATCTATCGCATCTATTATTGCGCCATAATGCTTGTATGTAATGATATTCTCTTTTTTGAATATCTAAATCGCTATAGCGAATTCGATACCTAATTTATTCGGATACTTTTTTGAGGGGCCGGGTGTAAATAATTTGATTATTATGCCATCCAAGGAAATGAGTTGCATATCCGGAGACTTTGAAGCCATTTGCGAGATAGAACTTTTGAGCGTAGACCATGAAATCCCCAGTATCGACCTGGACGACATTGATCTTTGGGTGTGCCTCGCCCATCTCAATGATCTTCTTGATGAGGACACTGCCGACGCCCTTACGTAGATGCTCGTGGTGCGTGATTATTGTGTTTATGATGAGGGTTCGCCATTCAAAACGCAGTGTGGCAAATCCAATGACCTCCTCGTTCTCGGAGTCAACAGCCACTATCACTCCTATGTAGTCGGGGAATTTTTCGCTGATGTCGATCATTTGCATCTCGTGGTCGAGAAACATTTCTCCAAAATTTTCGGCACTGATAATGATCTCTTCAATGAAGGGTCTATCCGCGGGTTGATATTGTCGCACTTCGATGGTCATTGAGGTCACCAAATGACAGGAATCCGGATGCAGGTCTACTTGGTTGGTACGGGGATCGTCCGATAAAGGCTATGGTCTAAGTGATTCGTTTCTTTTGAATTTCATAGGGCAATAACGAATGAGCAAGGTATGACGATAGTCTCCCGCAATAAGAGATCACAAGTTGTTGTGACTATAATGCTTCTCGTTATTTGCAACCATGGTGATTGTGATGTTCGTAAACCTTAAAGGCAAATTTTTGATAATGGTAACGGCTATAATGCCACACCTATCGAATAACGCACGACTGATCTATTCACATCGTTTCATTCTTTGGGGGAATCCAAGTCGATCAACTTAGGCAGCATAGTCGTGAAATTATTCGTTAGTATATCTGTAATAGTGTGAACGAAAAATGACCACAAGACTACGGATGCTTTTTGCAAGTATTATGGTTCTATCTGTACTATTTTTTTCTGGAGCAAGTATAGTGCTCTCTCAGGTAGAATCGTATACGCCTCATGAAACAGGAAACCAGTATACGACGAGCCAGTTAGGCCCTATTGAAGATCCTGATCCGCCACCACCGCCACCATCACCACCACCGATAAACCTTCCACCAGCACACGATCGATTAATTGAGTATCCCGGAAATCAGTTAGGAATACTAGGTGGCATATACTTTCCTAAGGCTCGTTATTCCAATATCGTATTCGAAGTGAATTATAAAGGAGCCTGTAAAATTCATTTCGACATCGAAAATGTTTATGATAATTATAGCAGGTATATTAATGTCTTATTGGATGGTGTGCGAATATTTCATGATACAATTCCGCGTCTTAAAGACTTCCACGGCAATGTATACATTAGGGATGTTTCATATAGTCGTCATACACTTACCTTCCAGATTAATTATGGTGGGTACAAACAGTTTGGGTGGCTATTATCGAATGTGAGTGTTGTCGAAGGCAAAATGGATTTCTTGTCCGTATATCTTCCACAAGCCCGAACGTCAACACTTTCCTTCGCAATTAGAGCTGGTTTATCAACAGAGTTAAATATATTTTTGGAATCGGCCTTTTCCACTAATATTGTTGATAATTTCCAGGTGCTAATTGACCTAAACCGAGTATTCGGTAGCGGTGCACAAACGTTCAACGATTTCTGGACCTCTGTAAAAACCATAGGTCTAGGAAACTACGTTTGGGGATCAGAGCATCTAATGACCATTAGAGTATACGATTACTCAACTAGTCCTCCGCTACTGAAGATTCCTTTATCCCCTTCTTCTCAGAAGGGAATGTATGTGAGATATGGTAATGGGGTAACAAAGAAATGGGCTGTTATAGTTGGTATCGAACAATACAAGTCCATCCCAATAGCACTTTACGCATCGAATGACGCCAACGAGTGGTATCACTATCTACACGATTACCTAGAATATGATGTTTTGGTATTTTGGGACAACCAACGTGGGAATAATTTTCCACAACATGATCATATCGCCACTGAACATAATGTCAAGAATGCACTTCGAGAAATCGCAAAAGCCGATAGTGATGACTACATTGCGTTAATACTAGCAGGACACGGTGCTAGTGTATCGTCATATTCGATGTATACTTGTATGTGGGATGATGAAGACGGTGAACAGCAAGAAGATGGTCGGTTGTACGATACGGAGCTAGCATCTATTGCTGTTACTTGGTCCGCGAAAAATATATTTATCTTTTCTTCTACCTGTAGCAGTGGTGGGATCATTACAAAAATCATGGATCTTTGTAATGCGGATCATTTCTTTGTGGCAACTACTTGTGGAATTAATGGTCAAGGTTTTAGTCACAAAACACATCATTATTCTGGTTGGACTTACTACTTTCTTGTTGACGGATTAGAAAATCATTTTCAAAACTCGAATCCATCGATGGAATCATGTTTTAACTATTCTAGCCAGAATTATGGCATGAGTACGTCCTATGTAAAAGATAACATCTGTAATCAACCAGAACAATTTGATGGCAATCCGGATTGTGACTTCCGATTGTGATTATGTTGAACGAGCTTTCATCGCTCGTTCATTTCTTTTTTGCTTCTTCGTCATTGTCATTGTAGTTTGTGTGTTGGTACATGGGGAAACTGTCCGTAGTGTGGATACTCTTGTACTAAACGATCATAGTGTTTCATTCATTTACAGGTGATCTATAGGGATTTCTATCATTGTGTATAGGTTACAGTATCTATAAAGAATTATTATCAAAGGGCGGTTGGCGTTATGTGCTTTTTCTATTTTGGTTTACCCTTATTGCGCGCAAATATAATTAAATTGAGGGATTAGTGATCACTCAAAACATTTCGATTTTTCGACGATTTAATCTCATTACAGTTTTACCTATCTATTATTTGATTAGACTCATATATTAAGTATTTGCCTTTTATTCTCGGACACTTAAAGGCAATTGCGGCAGTAATATAATTTAATACACAGGTGGTTTTATAATATAACTATTGGCCTTTGGATCGTTCTACTATGGATACAAAATATATTATTGGTGGGTTGTAAGCGTATTCGGTTTTTGAATACGGTCGGGTGCTGAGGCAATATGGATATGGATCTTCCATACTCAGAAGCTGTGTACCGGTACCTTTTCACGAGGATAATCCCCCTTATTTGCAGACCTTTTTTCACTGCTCACATTATAACACAGATTCTGGGTATGTCCATGTAATCTGATCCGGCTGAGGTCGTGCCAAATTATAAAATTTATGTTTGTGGTGATCATGCCCACTATAAAGATATTTGTTTACGAAAACTATTCGTTGAATGGATTTCCGACATATGGATAATTATTAACCATCAAACGGAAGTTTATACGTTTGTTTATTTCAAAAAACTATTGCTAATACTTTAAATGAATCAATTGTTATATATTCGGGATTGGAGTTGGTTTTCGAAAAATCGAATGGTTGGGAGTGTAGAGTCATGGACATAGGCAGGCGCCATACTATAATCTCTCGATTTGTAGTCTTACCCTTGGCACAACACTTTCTCCGATTATTATTATTATTACGTAGGGATTCAACTATATCGATAGAAGCGTCCTAACAGTTTTGTTCTTCATACAACAAGCATGCATGTGTTACTGTTTGCAACCCATATTGTGGATAGAACAGGTGAGGTGGTAAATGAGAGCGAATGATCCCTCCACATCCCTATCGTCGTCTTCTTCTTCGAGATATCACGGTGATGGTCACACTTAAGACGATGGAACCAAGCTATAATGACTCGTCAATTCCCTGATGGAATTGTATTGCATTTTCAACTATTGATTGTTGTTCGATGCTTTACATGGATCGCCCTGTGCGGATTCAAACGCACCAATTCCACGGCATACCACAGATTCTTGATTGACAGTATAGCATAGTTACCTTCGGCTACCACTTTCTTGATGGAGATTGCTTGCTCTAAGGGTGATGGACGAAGACCATACATGACAAAGAAGATCAAGACCAATAATATTCCAAGTAGAACATAGCGATCAGGGTTGATTTGCAGCCTGTCATATATTGTGAAAGTGATATTGGCTAAGACGAGGAGTGCCAGGAAAACAATCACCACACCTATAGCCGAAAGTAATGCCTTGCTTTTTGTTGTCCGCCCTCCGTAGGCAACATGTTGCTTGCAGACTAATGGTTCATAATGTATTATCCCTCTTTGAAAATACTCCAAATCGCGGCCATATAACAGATCCATCCGCTTTGGAGGAGGCATCAACATTTTTTCAATTCGGCCAGTTGTTGTTGCCCGTTCACCACATACTGGGCAGACATCAGGAAAGGTAATGTCCCCCAGTCGAATTCTAATCTGAATCTTTCGGATCATACCTGCTACCCATCCTAATGTGACACATATTCTGTCGAAAGGCCATTTTAACCCTCGTTTTTTGAGGTCATTACCGCAAAAAAAAAATGAATAAAAAATAGAACTGCAAGAAAAGAAAAAAAGAGGGGGTTGATTCCCTCAAGATTATCTCTTCTTACAAACGATGGCAAGAATGACTAGAACGGCGACTCCAGCACCCACATAGAGTATGTTGTCTTTCAGTAACTGTGTGATGTTACTGAAATCGAATCCACCGCTGGGTAGATTGTTTCTGATCACTGAGATTGAATCAACTACTGTGTTGGATGCAGAAACCACCTGTTCCCACTTGTACTGTGCCAAGAAGCCGTCAGTCTTCAAATAGGTAGCGGTTATTCTCTGCTCATGCGTTGAGTTGGTACTGACTTTCCATGTGATACCCCATTCAGTTGCAGTATCGATAATCGTTTCTCCTGTGAGCTTGGTAGAAACAAGATCGGTGAGAAGGGTGTAATTACCAATTGGTACAGTCATTCGGCTACCTACTGCTACTAGACCAATGAATAACAGTGCCATCAACCCGATGTCCGTACCATTTGCCCAGTACATGCCTACGGTTGGGAATGGTATATTATCCCAGCTGGTCAATGGATCTGGAATTGCAAGTACCGGCATTTTCGTTATATTCGCGTAGATTTGCTCATCTATTTTCTCGCTTGATACTTTTAGCGTGAAGTCCCATTTATCACCCTTTGCAAAGCCCCATTCAAGACCCTGTGATGTCGCTGCTGCGACTGGTGAAACAAGGAACATGGTGATGACTGACAATGCTAGTAATACATTCAGTGCGCGCTTCATATTATTCCTCTCCGATATTACGGATTGTATCTCGTGTGCATTAATAGTACAAAAACCTTTGCTCGGTTAGAAAACATTAGTTGACCGAGTCGATTTATCAGATTACGCTTTTGTAAAATAACTTGACGAAAATACTACCGAGTGATAAATTCTTATTTTTCCAACTTTCGTGGCTTTATTTTTCTTATATATTATGCCGAGGAATATCATATTGCTTCTTTAGGACGCATCGTATCTTTGAAGATAGATTAAAGATTAAATTAATTTGTATTGACTGCTGTGATCTTTGGAACCATCGCTGTGATCTACGTAGTTATTGTTTTGTTCGTCTGGTATAGAGGAAGACACTAACAATATTTCAAAGAGAATATATCACTATCCTCAATCACGAGTAAACCATGTTACCACCATAGGTACAAATAAGCAGAAGTAGAATGTTAAAACTAGAATCTTTATTAGCGTTCACGAGTTAATGGACTTGAGTTATGGGAGTGAAAATGTGAAGAGGCATTATTGGCTTCTCATGGGTTTTGTATTTATGAGGGATTTCTCGTTTGTTATAACATCAAGAAAAAATATCGATCAGCAATATTTCATCGGTCATCTAAAGGTATCCCCTTTGCAAATCGGATCTAGCCCTCCAGATATCAGTGCAGGTCTTGCTTTATTTATTGCTTCAATTATCTTGCTCTGGATAATCACCTGCGGATATTTACAATTTTCACGTACTGGCTTCAAATCGGTTGATGGAATGGCCGAACCGTTTTTTGCAGGAGTACCACGTCCCGCTTCATTCTACGGGCCGTTAAATCCGTACGGGATGAGAAAGATTAGCAAAACGCCCATTTTATTGGATCATCCATATGTACATGATTCCGTAGTCACCAGCCGTCTGCCACGAGTCTATCCACGGCAGACTACTATTCCAGCCCGTCCTCAACAAGTTGTTGTAAAGAGCGGATTTGATGAGGCGGGTGAGTATTTCAAATTGGCTGTCAAAATAGAAAATAAAGGCAAGTCCCAAATCGATAATGTAGAGGTAAAGATCAAAATCCCTGATGGCTTTCAATTGGTCAGGGAGACCGAGCATGATCAAGTACTTGGTAGTATTCAACCGGGTGGATTCCAGAGTGCGATTTTTTGGTTGAAGCCGTTACGATGTGTTGATGGGGAATATTCAGGAATTGTGAGATATACAACTGCCAACGGAGTCTCTAGAGTCGCAAAGATTCCTGCAAAAAGACTGGTCAACGTCTGCCCTATGCTCACATCAACGGAACGAGCTGACGAGGTCTTTACGCGATTAAAGAGTGGACTGTTCGATCGGAATTGTTCGTCGTTTGAGTTCGTAGGTGAGCCTCGTGTGGTATTGCATATGGCCGAGGCGCGACTCAGTGGTCTGATTCCGGTTGATCACTCCGAATATGAGAATGAAGAAAAGGTCTATCTTGGTTATGCGTGTTACGTCGGTCAGACGAAGTACGAGGATGCATTGTTTGCTGCTGAGATTCAAGTCAGTGGTACTCCCAAGGGTGGAATATTGACAATAACGATCTATGCTGAAGACAAACGGATTCTGAGCGGGTTCTTTGTGGACATCATGTATGATATTCGTCGCCACATCGATATCATCAAGGAGCGGATGTGCCCCATCGCGACCTGTCCTAAGTGTGGGGGGTCAATTGATCTTACAACAGTAGGTCCTGATAGAATATTCCGATGCGACTATTGTGGGACTATGGGCAAGGTGGCTCCATGGTTTGATTAGTTATTCGGGAGGTGGTCTGTGAGCCACCACCTAGTTGACCAGATAGCGAAATTCATTTCAGGATTACGAATACGATCTAGATTGTTGTAGTCCCGTAATATTCGTGTCAAAAGAAAATTTACACCCAGATAGAATAATTAGTGCAAAATAGAGATGAAGGTAGGGAAATAGCAAAAGATAACTTAGGGATATCATGAACGAAGTAGTTAATGCGGATTGAATGAACGCAGCTTGTGAGAATTCATGTAGTAGTTGATAGAACATATCACAAAGAAATTGGGCGGGTTCGAACTCATAATTCGAACCCAACAAATTATTCGAGATGATGATGGAAACTTTCAATATGATTCAATATTATTATGGCACCAATAACCATAGAATCGGAAACAACACACAGAAAAACAAAATCGCTAAACAAGAAAGAGATTCGTTAACATCCCACTGCCACGAATAGTCATTTCCAGAACCTTCAGCAATCAAGTACATAATAGCTATGATTACTCCTGAAATGAACAGTGCAATAATAAACTCCATTGCGCCACGTCCCATATCTGTGCATTTGTGTCAGTTAAAACGACTTATATTTCTTTATGGGATGTTTCGTGAGTTAATATTATTTTAAACCCGGTGATGAAAATTATTTGTAATGCTGCTACAGCAGATGAATATTAGTTATACTTAATAAAAATATCTTGTAACATTGATGTTACTATGTTTTAGTAGGTCAGGGCTTTGTGTGAAAAGTCACCTCCCGTCACACTCCAGGAAGTTGAGCCGCTCGATGTTGTGCAGGAGCACCTTCAGCAGGACCTCGCGACGTTGTTCCCGGAACCCTCGTGAACTCAGGCCGCCTCCGAACCGCACCTTCATCATCCCGAAGACGGTCTCGACCAGACTCCGCTGCCCGTAGGCGTGTCTGGCCTTCCAGCCCTCGGGGTCTCGTCGGTACTCCCTGATCAGCTCCTTATAGCCACGG
>JAIZWL010000008.1 GCA_021498125.1 Candidatus Thorarchaeota archaeon
GAAGCGCGAGAATCTTGCGAATGAGGTGTTGATGAAGCACAGTCCGGGGTCTGAGAGGGGAGGTGGAGCGAGGTACGAGGCCAACACGACCATGAGCAGAGTAGACCTGGAGCCAGCGATAGATGGTGGAACGAGCAATCGAGTGGATCACCGCCGCCTCAGAGACAGACCTCTTAAGTGCAAGCTGCACAATCTTTTCCCTGAGAGTCACCGAAGATATCATTTCTAATCACTTCACTCAAAGTGATCATCTTCTGTGACTCTCACCGTCCCAAATGTTTTGTTACCATACAACTACAATGATTCTACTCAACAAGGTAAATCCCTGCAAAACACAGAAAACAGTATAATAAATAGTGTGGGTCATTAATTTAAGAAACAATTTTAGTTGTCATACACCATATTCATAAACATTCATATATATAACTAAAATTCGCAATTGGAACTTTTTTCACAGTACCGTCCTCTTTAGCGCTGTTTCTTAATCAAATAGAGAGGTACTCATGAATTATCAAAGAACACGCATGTAGAGCCCATTCACGGTCAGATCTATATAGGGTTGCCCCGATGTCATAAATAAATTATACACCAAATAAGCCCATTTATTAAATTCAAGCCTCGAAACATAGTAAATTTAATGGGAAGAAATTTCCATTAATTAAAACGCGTATTGAATATGTAAAAAAGAGAAGAGTAGGAAAGGAAAACTTGCCCCCCCCCCTCAAAAAACTGATAGTATGGTAATATAAATCAATATACTAAAATGACAAGTTTATCAAAATAATAACGTGTTTTTGTTACATTCAACAATACATTATCATCCATAAGTCATGTGGTATGTGTGCAATTAATTCGACACCATGGTCTATGCTCTTGTATTGTTAAATAGATTCATACTGACGGCTCTGTGTGAAAAGTCGGTGAGGTAATACAAAGGATTGTGACGGGTCCGACCACCTCACATGACTCATGCCTTACTACTCATCATACGATGCGGCCAAGGCCCGTCATTCTCAGTTCTTGATGCACTTATCCACCTTAGTACTACACTCCCGCAACGGATATCCTCTTTCGGGCGCCCATCAAATTTTCCACTCCCGGTCCTCTTTGTTCTTCTTGGGATCAAGTTCGTTTGGCTCTGACCTCAGCTACAGACCCTTTGTCGCCCAGATACGTTTCATCCTTCATATCATTGAACACCTTGGTCTTGTACGACTCCCTATATATTTCATCCTGCAGAGGCATTCAAATGACTGGACCTCTGCCTCCCCCATCACATATATCGCCTCATATGATATGATTAGCGAGTATTGCAGATAACTTATGTATGAGACAACAACCTGCCTATGGGCAAAAACGTTTAGTCTATCCCATTTTAATATGTCTGATGAAGGTGCGGTTCGGAGGAGGTCTGGTTTCACGAGTATCGCGAGAATAGCGACCTGATTTCCTGTTGAACGTGCTCCTCTACAACATCAAGCGACTCAACATATTGGAGTGTGACGGGAAGTGGCTTTTCACAGAGCCGTAATTCTTGCAAAAGTTACACTTCGCAACTATTATGAGTGGGTATGACTCGTCCACATCGGGTGGACGCAATGACGGGGTCGTTAGATAGATCTGATGTGGTTAGGGCGGCAGCGCTCTCAGTAGTTGCAGCCTTGGGTCTCACGTTGATGAAGTTAGTAGTTGGTGTCTTTAGTGGTTCACTGGGAGTGTTGTCTGAAGCTCTCCACAGTGGACTCGATCTCATTGCTGCTGGTGTCACCTTCGTTGCTGTAAAGGCAGCGGCAAAGGCCCCTGACGAAGACCACCTGTACGGTCATGGAAAGGTGGAGAGTTTTGCTGCTCTGGCGGAGACCATCATGTTATGGGTCACATCCATCTGGATCATCTACGAGGCAATCCGTCGAATACTTTTTGCAGAGTTACCTGAACCGACCATTTGGGGGGTTGTGGTCATGTCTCTAAGTATTGTTATAGACTATGAGCGTAGCCGAATGCTCTACAGGACCGCCGAAAAACACGGCAGTCAGGCACTTGAGGCCGATGCTCTTCATTTCAGCACGGACATGATCAGCTCCGCGGTTGTTCTTCTTGGCTTGGGTTTCGTGTGGCTTGGCTTTCCCATCGGTGATCCCCTTGCCGCGTTGGGCGTGTCTATAGTCATCATCTACGTCTCTCTGAACCTGGGCAAGCGGGCTTATGATGAGCTCGTGGATACTGCGCCAGAGGGCATGAGTGAACAGGTCAAGCAGATCTGTCTTAAGACCCCGGGAGTCATCGAGGTTGGGCGGATTCGGATCCGCGGTTCTGTCACCACCATGTTTGTGGATGTAGTGGTGAAGGTTGATGATTCCGAGATCGTTGCACATGCTCACGAGATTGCATCACAGATCGAGAATGAGGTTGCTACGCTCGCACAAAAGGTGGATGTGGTTGTGCACATAGAACCTGCTGACGCACAGGTCGATGACAAGGACATCTACTCGATTATGCAGCGAATCGCTCGTACAATTCCCGAGATTGAGAATTTGCACAACGTTCTTGTTCACACTACCGATGACGGAATCCATGTTGCTGCGCATCTTGAGATGGATGACTCTCTGACTCTTTCAGAGGCCCATGCAGTATCCGAGTCTTTTGAACGCCAAATCCGAGAGAAGATAGAAGGCCTTCAATCAGTCACACTCCATCTCGAGTCTGCAACAGAGGAAGAGGTCGGAACGGATATCACAGAGCAGGTGCCTGATATTGTTCAGGCAATCCATGAGACCCTTAATTCCATGGAGCAGGTAGACCATTGTCGAGAGGTCATGGTCAATCGAGATGACAAAGGGATCACAGTGTTACTAACGTGTTGTCTAACTCGTGATATGACGCTCTTAGAGAGCCATGCTATCGCAGACCTTATCGAACAGTGTGTTATGGAACGGCTCCCTCAGATCCGCAGTGTAGTAGTTCATCTCGAACCCGATTCTTATTAAAAAAGTGGCCCGCGTCATTTCATTTTTAGTGCTACATTTGGCATAATTAGTAGCAAGTAATAAATCGACCTTTTGGTAAAAGCATAAGTTGTGATTATTATGCACCAATTGGCTAAGACACTACTGTGTGTGGCAATTGCAGGCTTGTTGTTCTTTACTGCGGTTCTATACGATCTTCCATGGTTGGTCGTGATAGGTGCGATCTTTGACTGGTTGCCGTTGCCCACGCGCTGGATGGTTGTACCTGATGATGCGGGGATTCCTGTTAATCAGCAGGCTGTGAAAGTTCATCTTGTCTTCACGCTAGTGGCGTATGCTTTTGCAACACTCTGGGTTGTGATGATGCTGTTCTCGCTTGTTCTGCCATTTGATGCAGCAACTATCAAGTATCTCTTTATCGAGCTCTGGTGGGCGGCTGTCATTGTCGGGCAGTTCATCTATCTGCCACGTGAGAAATAGGTCACTTGTCTGAATTATTGACTGTTGATCGTTCTGCTATGGGATCTCCAAGGGCTGCTTTATTGCAGGCGACCGGGCCTCTCTAGTAGGGCGTTTTTGCAATCACGTATTATTAGAGTACGCTTTATTAAATACTAATTCATATTTACAACCCACAGGTTGTTCATTCTCGATAACATTCTCTGTATGAACCGTGACTAGGCACAGTGATGCCAGTCCTTTGATCAGGATCAGCCCGAGACCTCCACCGGGAGCCTTCGAGAGTTTGCCGGGTCTGTTTATATAATCAATGAGCGACTGTGGCAGGCCTCCCGCCCTGTCTTCTATAGTTAGCACGATATGTTTACTTTCACTCTTGCTCTTGATCCCCAAGAATGATGAACCATGCTTGATCGCGTTGTCGATTATGTTGTATATTATCTGGTGGACCAGATCATTTGAGTAGACCATTAATGACTGTTCGAGATCCTCGACTATCTCGATGTTCTTGGACTCGTATACAGTTTCTATCAGTTCGGTGACCGAGTGGATAATATCTGTGAGGTTGACCACTTTTTCGATTCTCTCGTATCTTGCGATCTCACTTGTGACCTTTCGGACCTCAGTGAGGAAGTCTGTGACCTTTGTTGTGACCTGAGTGGCTACCGTCAACCATTCTTGTTTTTTCGGGCCTCCCTCTTGTGCCAGCTCCAAAGCCTGCAAGATGAGCTGGATGTAATTGCGGATATCATGATGGACGACGCTTGCCAAGAGAAGTGCGAAGTTGTTTTGGCGTTCTAAAATACTATGTGAGAGCTGTATTGCCAGACCATAGATTCCCAATCCGATCATTGTGAGGGCTACTGATTGGACACTAAGATAGATCAGGAGCATATTGTGTGGAAGTATGACGACCACTGAAACCCCCAATGAGGTCACTGCCCAGCCTAATGCGCCAATTGAGAGAAATACTCTGAAAAAGCCCTTGTCTTGATAGTGTTCTCTGAAGACACGGATGAACACAAGTCCTGTGATTCCCGCATAGAATTCGGGTGCGATGTATGCTACCTGTGTGGGAACGACAAGGACCAAGATCAGAATGTCATATACTAACGAGCTAATTATCGCAAGGCCATATACCCACCATGCGAACAGCTTCGAGGCCTGAATGCTTCCATTGAGCATTAATGTGGAGCCTACTATGATTCCTATGATTGCTAATATATCAAGGATATCTATCGTTGAGGAAGGATAGACGATGCTCGGGGCAGTGAGGAGAACCATGATCAGCCAGCCGATTCCCCAGAGCTTCATCCTCTTGTCATATTGATATGTGAGAAATGTTGCAGACACGATCAGCAAGAACAATATAACAACAATTATTGCCACTACAAATGAGGGACTGACAAAGGCGACCTGTTGCATATCGTGTCATCACTTGATCTTCGTTTTCATCGTGGATTAGGAGACTCTATTTTTACAGTTGTAGTAATCATATTTGAGTGCATTGCCGTCTTATGGTGTGACGAATTTTCAATTCATTTGATGACTACCAATATGCTTAATGTATCGTCCCTGCTAGTAGACGCTATAATCACTCTTGATGATGTCTTAGACGCCTACGGACGAGTGAAAGGCGTTGCTCACAACACTCCTATCTTGACCTCGCGAACAATTGATCAATTGACCGGGGCGCAGGTCTATTTCAAGTGCGAGAACTTTCAAAGAGCTGGTGCCTTCAAATTCCGAGGCGCATACAACACTCTAAGTCAGATGAGTGCTGAAGAACAGAAGAGAGGGGTCATCACTCACTCCTCTGGCAACCATGCCCAAGCTCTGGCCTTGGCCTCTTCGATCTTGGGAATCAAGGCCACTGTGATCATGCCTGAAAACTCCGCACGTGTCAAGATCGAAGCTACAAGAGGGTATGGGGCCGAGGTCGTTCTGTGTGAACCCACACTTGAGGCTCGGGAGCGCACAACCAACGAATTCATCGAGCGTCATGGCTACTTGTTGATCCATCCCTATGATAACGAACGCATCATAGCTGGCGCTGGGACTGCTGCCGTTGAACTGATCCATGAAGTCCATGAACTTGATGTGATCATGTGTCCTGTCGGGGGTGGCGGTCTCCTCAGTGGAACTGCCATTGCCACTAAAGGCCTTCTTCCTGACACCGCTGTTATTGCAGCTGAACCCGAAAATGCAAATGATGCATATCGTGGTCTCAAGAGTGGCGAGTGGGTGCCGAGCGTAAATCCCATCACGATTGCCGACGGACTTAGAACCTCGCTGGGCCGAATCAATTTTCCAATCATCCGGAAGATGGTGAATGACATCATCACGGTCTCGGAGGAGGAGATCGTAGATGCGATGCGACTTCTCTGGGAGCGAATGAAGCTGGTTGTGGAACCATCGGGTGCAGTGCCTCTGGCTGGGCTTCTTGCAAGAAAAGAAGTGTTTTCTGGGAAAAGGATCGGAATACTTCTCAGCGGCGGAAACATTGACCTTACCGATTTCTTCGATCTATTGCGGGCGAAGATACGCACAATTTAGCATTGTTCTTCTCTCGAAGGTAGTTGGAGTCTGTGGTCGCTTTCATGTATCTTTGGTCTCAGAATTTTATTGCTTGTCTGTGCGCCTGATCTGCCCATATTTTTCTAAATAAATAAAAATATTCGAAGAGTGCTGGAACATCCTTGCATGCGATCACAACATGTGAGGTAATGACGCTCATCTTCATGTAGAGTGGAAGTTCCTCAAACAGCCAGACATCGTAAATATCAGGATTGAGGCGTTGCCAAAGTCTTCCTAGAAGTTCCGATTGTTTTTTTGGTTCGGTGATCTTAGGTGCGACAACACAAATATCGATGTCACTCTGAGAGCTATCAGTTCCATCGGCATGGGAGCCAAATAGTAAGACCGCATCCACGCCGGGAATCTCGATGATCCATTCAAGTCTCTGTTTTAGATCATCGATTTCTGGTGTAGCCATGCTTCTATCATCTCCAAACATTCCTTAATCTTTGGAATTAATCGTTCTATGCTCTCAAACACCCGTGAGAGATCAATCCCGTTGTATGTATGAACAAGCCTGTTCCGAAGCCCGTTTGCTTCATGCATTGCTAGTCCTATTTCGTGGCTCATTACACCTAATCTGACTGCTCTATCTATATTTGTGTGGTCATCGAGTGGTGGTTGTGATGTATCTTTTAGCACCATTGATAGTAAATCCGTTGTCGCTTCTATGGTTTCTTGGACAGCTTTTTCAATTGCTAGAACTGTCTTTTGATCGTCAAGTGTATATTCATCTTCAAGCCATCTACGAGTAAGATTCAATCGATCCCTTGCGTGTGCTATCTTCGTCAAGTATCTTGCCGCTCTATTGGACTCTATTATCTGTCACATCCTTTTGACTAGATTCAATGAATCAATGGACTGAATTTGCTATTAACTTTGCCACCGTTGAACCAAGATGCGTTTTAGTGACCTGATTGGAAGGTGCTTCCGGATGTGGTGTTGGTGATCCTCGTAGAACTACAAATCGCCCTCATAATAATTTGAGAAAACCAAAAAGAGTGGCCCTCGTGTGCGTCCGGAGATTGCTCCCGGATTCTTACTAAGGACCACTGTCTGTAATGAATAGATACGAACGAAAGATCGTACTCTGCTCTCTTGGAATTAGAGACCGAGAGTGGCTCCTTCGGTAGCAAGACTTACCAGCGCTGCGGCACCACCGATCTTGGCACCCTCAACGAGGTCTTCATCCTTGATACCTCTATGATTGCTGCAGGGTCCGCAGAGGAGACACTTTCCACCAAGCGCAAAGAAATCTTCAATGAGTTTCTTGGGCTCGGGCATTCCCGAGAGGTGCTCGATCTCTGCGGCCTTACCCTTCACTGCGAGATCAACGGCGCTCCCAAGCAGGAACACTGTGACATCAACATCTAGGGCAAGGGCTCCGTTCCCCACAATAAAGGGCAAGAGGCACCTCTCCGGATCGTCTATTCCGTGAGTTGAGGTTATGAGTAATTTTTCCGTGTCGCTCATTTGTTTCATCTCTTTTGGTTTTTCAATAGTTGATTTAGGTCAGAATTGGAATCTCGTCATAAGACTCCTCTTCTGGGGTGGTCTGGGCTTTGATGCCCTTCGCATATTCATAGACCCAAAGGGTCAATGGACGATAGAAGGCGTGGGCTCCTTTGTTCAGTGGAGCAAGTACTATGTACAGTCCCACGATCAGCAGATGGAATATGATGAAGTATCCCGCCAATGTCTGCCATTCAGGAATGGTGATGTTGACATAGGCCGCCCATTGTTGCCATAGGGGAATGTAGATGTCTATGGTGAGGAGAAATCCCGAGATTCCTAGCATATTGGTCAATCCGAGAAATACCCAGTCAGAGAATGTAGTATGTCCGTAGTAGTTATCATCGTGTCTACGTTTATGGAAGATCATTGTTCTTGTCGCACCATATACAAGTAGAATCCCGCCAGTAATTCCTAGAAGGTGGGTGGGATACGTGATCGGGACCATGAGTTCAATTGGCTTTGTCAGCCAGTTGATGACAGTTGATGCGAACAGGAGAATGAATCCCCAGACCATGCACATATGGAGAACCCAACGTCGCCTTCTGAATGGTACACTAGTATCTTGATCCGTGGCATACCTGCGTTGATAGAGGATCTCTGTGAAACCGACTTTGATAAGGCTTAAGATCCATATCCACAGTTTCCTTAGAAATGATACGCCTGTCGAATCGGGTCCGTATAATTTGTACTGGCGCATCAGATGCCTGAAGAGTCCTAAGAAGTATAGACCCATCCATACTGCAAAAATTCCTCCGGCAACAAGTCCGCCAAGATGCACGAACTCCGGATCAAAATAGATCCACGTAGGATTGATACCCGCCTGTAGTGACGCATTAAAGTCAGCATATGGCCACATGATCCATAGAGCTACTATTGACAAGAGTGCGATGAATCCTGTGTATGCAGCCTTTGATTTGTATAGTACCCGTGAGATGTGGGTCACATCATTTTGGGCAATCGCGTATCTTCTGGCAGCGGCCATAAACTCGCCAGGCTCAGCCTCTCTTGGGCAAGTGGTCGAACACTGTCCACAGTAGTAGCAGAGCCAGAGCTCTTTGGAATCAATAAGTTCCTCTTTGGCACCAAGTTGTGCTAGACGAATAATGGCTCTTGGGAATTCCCCGTCTTCTTCGGACAGGGGACAGATGGCAGTGCAGGTGCCACAATTAAAGCAGGCACTGACATCAAATGCTCCATATTTCTTAATGTCTTGGAGTAGATCGGGGTCTAATTCAATGACGCTCACAATAGTTCGCCTCAGAACGTGTACACTGGATATTCACCAGTCTTGTCTATGATCTTCAATTGCGCCCAGTGATGCAGAGCGGTCACCGCTCTGAACACTTCGTAGCTCGGGTATTTGTTATCGAGGGCCTCCACGATCTTGGGAACCGTGTCATTGCCGGCTTGTATTGCCTTCTTCACTTCTCGGACGATCTTGGAGAAGTATTTGTGGCGAGTCATCAGTTCTTCAGTTGGATACCCTTTCTCTTTCATGCGCTCCTTGAACGCTTTCAGTTTCTCTCGATGAATGGGGTCCTTAGTCATTATTCAACCTCCTTTATCATCGCGGCTACCATGTCTTCGTACTTCTCAAGATCCCATCCCTTCAGGGTTATTGCTCGGGTCGGACAGACTGGTACACAGGCTCCGCATCCCACACATAGGGATGGCTCGACCTTGGCCTTCTTCTTGCCACCGCTCTCGGTCAATGAGATGGCTCCGTATGGGCATTCCGGAACACAGAGCGCGTGTCCTTCACATCTGTCATAATCGACTTCTGCAATGAATGGGTTGAGTGCAATCTGGTCCTTGGTGAGGATGTTTGCGGCCTTGCTGGCAGCAGCAGACGCTGACGCAATAGACTCGGTGGAGTCCATGGGTGCCTGTGCGGTGCCGGCAATGAAGATTCCATCCACTGAGGACTCGACAGGTTTGAGCTTGGGATGCACCTCTTGTAAGAATCCATCTTTTCCGGTGGGGAGTGAGAAGATCTTGATGAGGTCTTGAATGGGTTCGGGTTCCATCCCCACGACCAATACCACGAGGTCCGCCGAGGCTCTGACCTCGCGGCCCTTGAAGAGCAAGTCCTTTGTCTGTATCGTGATCTTCTCGTTCTCAATGGTGATGATTGGAGGCTCCTCATTAGGATACTTGAGGAAGATCACGTCTTTCTTGCTCGCATTAATATAATATGCCTCATGGCCAATGCCATGTGTCCGAATGTCTCTGAAGAGATCATAGACATGGATTTTCGGGAATCTGTCCTTGAGCTCATTTGCGACACGAAGGTTCGCAGTGCAACAATATCTTGAGCAGTACGTGTTCAGTCGTCCATCTTTGGGCTCGTGAACTCCCTCGATCTGTCGGCTTCCGACACAATGGATCACTGTGACATTCTTGATGGCCTTTCCCTTGTACACGAACTCTTTCTGGTCCTCGGGAATCTTTTCAAGAATGCTAATTATCTCCGGCAGGGTGACAACAAATGGCGTCTCTCCATAGGCGAACTCGCCCTTTGCAGGTTCGTACGGTTTGAACCCGGTTGCCATGATGATCGCACCAACTGTGAGTTCCTCCTCCAGTGGGGTGTCATCAAGAGAGATCCCTGCCCCCTTTGCGATCTCGACACATTTGCCGCACTTGGTGCAACTCTTCCAGTCTATGGCTGGCTGGTCGGGATATGCGCCGGGATATTTAATATAAATCGCCTTTCTTGTCGTCAGTCCGTAGTCTTGTTCGTTAGGAACTTCTACAGGACAGGCCTCAAAGACCTCTTCAGGATTGTCAATTTGCTGAACGCCACGTGGGATGGTCCGCAGGGTCACGTGGAATGAACCAATGGATCCCGACCCACTGATGACTTCAGTGTTCAAACGAACTTTGATCCGTGAGTTGTTTTTGACTCTGTCAATCAGATCGTGAATGACCTCTTTCGCTGAGATGTCAGTGGGAAAGAGCTTTGTCAACTGTGTGATGCGTCCTCCCAAGAACGGCTGTTTCTCGATCAGGTCTACTGCAATTCCTCGCTCTGCAAGGTCGAGTGCCGCAGTGATCCCACTGATTCCACCACCAATGACGAGGGCATGCTTTGTAGCATCCTTCATGATCGGTTCAAGTGGTTTCTCATGACGAACTCCTGCGATTGCTCCGCGAATCAGGCGAATTGCTTTCTCGGTCGCCTTCTCATGTTCATGTGAATGCACCCAGCTGTCCTGCTCTCGAATGTTCACATGCATGTACAGATACTTGTTGAGACCGGTCTTGTCCAAGACCTTCATGAACGTGGCCTCGTGAAGATCTGGTGAACATGATGCTACGATGACTCGATTGAGGCCCTGTTCCTTGATGTCTTTTGCAATCAGTTCTTGTCCCGGATCCGAACACATGAAGATGTAGTCCTTGGAGACCACAACATCTTTCTCATGAGAGATCTCTTCAGCTACTCGCTTGACATCCACAACGTCAGAGATGTTACCACCACAGTGGCAGACGTACACTCCAATTTTCAGGGGCTCTTTTGATTTCTTTTTCTCTTCAGTCATTGCTATCCCCTTCCTACTTGGTCTCGATCTCTACTAGCTTGACGACCTTTGCCGGTTCCCGTGCTCCGCCATTCAGATAGATTGAAGCCTTCATTGCAGCAGCACTACCGCTCTTGATCGAGTCAACAATGTCCATTGGTCCATTTGCCACTCCTGCAACATAGACGCCGGGAATGTTTGTGGCCGAGGGATTCTCATTGGGATTTGCACTTCTGATGAAGCCGTATTGATCCATGGCAACATCCACAATTCCCTTAGGATTCCACTTGGGCACCAGCCCGATGGAGAGAACAACCAGCTCGTGATCGAACTCTCGGATGCCACCATCCTCATCAAATACTTCGATCCGAACGGTCAGGTCCCCGTTCTCTTTCTCTGTGATCTTGGCGACCTTTCCACGAATGAAGCTTACACCCATCGCCTTTGCATCTTCAACAAATTCTTCGTAGCCCTTACCAAAGGCTCGGATGTCCATGTAGTAGATCGTGATGTCTGCAAGAGGTGCGGCAGCGGACAGGAGCATTGCTTGCTTTGCTGCGTACATGCAGCAGACTCGTGAACAGTATGGAATGCCAATTGACAAGTCACGAGACCCAGCACATTGGATATATGCAATTGATAGAGGCAGTTTACCGTCACTGGGTCTCATGATCCCACCGTACGGACCATGAGGCGCAAGTATTCGCTCCATCTGCTTTCCAGTGATGACATTCTTGAATTGGCCACCACCATATTCTTCTTTGATAATGGGGGTCTCAAGTAGTCCAGTTGCCAGAATGACTGTGCCTGCATCGAACTCATGGTCTTGTGGAAGCATTGAGTAGTCGATCGCATCAGTCGGGCAGACCGTGGCGCATCTTCCACAAAAGATGCATTCGTCCTCATGCAAGACCGCTTTTGGTGGCAGAGCATTTGCAAAAGGCACACCTACTGCTTTTCTGATTCCGAGGTTCATATCATAATCATCAATGACGTATACCGGGCAGACTTCCGCACATTCGTTACATCCTGTGCACGGGTCCAAGTGGACGTACCGTGGCCGTTCATGGATCTTCACCGTGAACCGGTCATCGTCCCGTCGTTCGATCTTAGTGACCTCTGCAAGGGTCATGGTCGTGATGTTCGGATGCTTGTACGTTTCTGACATCTTCGGTGTCGTGATACAGCTCGCACAATCCAAGGTCGGGAATACCTTGGACAATTGTATCATTGTTCCTCCGATGCTGCTCTTCTTTTCAATAAGCAGTACCTGATAATCCTGATTTGCTAGATCTACTGCACATTGCATTCCTGCAATGCCTGCACCTATTACTATCGCGTCGTATTTTTTCAAATTCTCCACCCCTAGCTTGTCGAGGCCTTTTTCTTTTTCAGTTCAAGTAATGTCTCATACATTTGCTTCACTTGCTTAACAAAAGCATCAGCGCAAACTGTACATATTGCAGTCAGTCGTAGTCGTTCGATCTCAATACCCTCTTTCTGCATGAGTTGATACGTGCGATCAATTCGCGCAGCCAGTTTCTTGTAGGAGTCCTTGAACGGGCTCTCATCACCACATGACGCGATGAGAATACCATCGTAGCCTTCCTTGAAGGCTTGGATATAGAACTCTTCAGGAAAGATGACCGGATCGGGTATTCGAATTACGAACGTACTGGCCGGGTATTCTTTGTGTCCTTGTCCTGCATTGTCAATGCCGGGGTACGAACAAGCCAGCGTGGCAATGATCAGAATTTTTGGTTCATCTTTGAGCAGATTCAATTGCGTGACCATAGGAGTCCACCAGGAATAGTAGATCTAGTAAAAATGGGGCGAAGGCGTACTGCCCTCGCTTACTTCTTTCGTCGGATGAAGATGCTGAAGAAGCCAGTACCCTCTTTTATCCCGATGATTTCGTGGCCTGCTTTCTTTACCCAGATGGGCAGGTCTCTCTTGGTTCCTGGATCATTGGAACGGACCTCAACGATCTGTCCAACCTTTATCTTGGACATGGACTTCTTTGCCTCGAGCAGAGGACCTGGACATGCCGAGCCTCTGGCATCTGCCACATAATCAGCTTTTATTTCGTCAGTCATATTTTTCACCCTAGTTTATTCACTCAAGTGATGTATCGAGCACCCAAATTTCTAACTTATACTTGTTTTGCTATACACTTGTATAGCCAAGTCGCAAAATTACAATATGAATGTTCAACTCGTTTTAAGTTACCAAGTTGCAACTGAAAATATAATTTTAGTTATCTGACTGAAGATCGTATTCCCCCAGAATTCGTGACTTGTATTCGCAGAACCGTGTCGAATCGGGAGCACTTGAAGTGCCCCCTCTTGCACTTATTCGACACCATGACGTGCCAGCAATTGTCTGATGATCGAATCGTAATCCGCGTATTGTCGGAGGCCCAAAATGCTGGTGAGGGGTCTTCCATTCTCGAAGACATGAATTATTGGGACCGACTGCACGTTAAACTGTTGTGTGGTCCGCGGATTTTTGTCAATGTCGATCTTTCCAAAGAATGCCTTTCCCGAATATACCCTTGCAAGCTCGATCATTATTGGAGCAAGTGCTTGGCAGGGGCGACACCATTCCCCGAAGAAATCAATCAACGCTATCTTGGTCTGTTGGATCGTGGGCCAGAATGTGGCGTCGGTGAGTATGTTCACTTGGCCATTGGCAAGCGGTTCAGCCACTTTTGGTTTTGCTGGCTGGCTGGCCTGTCGCATGAGCATCTCCATTTTTCGTCTTCGGATCTCTGCTAGTTCATCGTCTTCTGACATTCTTAACCCTCTTCGGTTGTGCGTTAGACGCGCACAGGCGCGTTCTGTATTTGAACTCTTCGGTGAGGCCATGGGAATTTTGCTTAAAGCATGTTTCAATGATGCATTTTGGTTCATCTGCATCGCCAAAGGGTCGAATACACCTATGTTTTGTACCACAACGCCCAGTCCTAAAATAACTTAAGGGTGCTTGAATGAAAATGGTTTGGCGAAAAAACCATGACCATTGAAGAGATGAGATGGGATCTATCGCATCTGGTAAAGGACACAAGCCCTGATGCGATCAAAAAAGAACTCGAGGCCGCTGTTGAAGACGCGCAGAAGTTCCGTGACAAGTACTACGGCAAGATCGAGGGGTTTGGACCCAAGGAGCTGATTGAACTTCTCGAAGAGAATGACAAATTCCAGCTCAAGTATGAAGGGCCCTTCATGTACTGCGGACTGATGTATGCTGCTGACTCAACAGATAACGTAGCCAAGCAATTATTTGATAGTTCACAGATGGCAGGGATGCGGTTCAGGCAGATCTTGGCATTTATGGAACTCGAACTTGGGAAACTGCTTGCGAAAAAACCAGAGTTGGTGAATGATCCCACGCTGGCAGAGTACAAACACTACCTTGAACGGATCGTTCGACGGATTCCTCATATGCTCTCTGAGAAAGAAGAACAACTGATTATTACAAAGGACAGGAACGGAATCGATGCATGGTCACGACTTCAAGGCGATTGGCTATCGACACGCACCTTTGAGATTGAGATTGACGGTGAGAAAAAGGTCATGCCCTACGGTGAGATTATTGGCCTATATCAGCATCCTGATCGTGAGATTCGACGTAAGGCGAATCAGGTCGTCTATGCAGGTCTCGGAAAGGATGAACTGATCTGGGCGAGTGCCGTTCGTTCTATCTGTTCTGACCATCTGCAGATGTGTGAGTGGCGCAAGTACGAGAGTCCTATGGAGCCGAGTCTCATAGCCAATGATGTGGACCAGGCGACCATTGATAGTCTTATGCGTACTATCGAGAACAATGTAGACCTTTACCGCGACTACCTCAGGCTGAAGGCCAAGCTCATGGGATTGAACAAGCTTGGAAACTGGGACATTGTCGCGCCCTTGCCCAATGCACCTGAGATCAAGTATTCTTGGGATGATGCTCGCAATGAGGTCATCAGTTCCTATAGAAGCTTTGATGAGCAGATTGGTGACTGGGTCAATGAGATGTTTGAAAAGCGGCATATTGATGGGGAAGTACGAAATGGCAAACGTTCTGGAGCCTTCTGCGCTTCATGGCTGGATGGTAAGAGCGCATACATACTTCTCAGCTTCAATGGTAAGCTTGGAGATATCTACACACTAGCCCATGAGAACGGTCACGCTGTTCACGACTACTTGATGAGCAGAAACCAAAAGCCCTCGAATGCAGAGGTGGGTGCTTGTATTGCCGAGTGCGGCTCGATCTTTGGTGAACTGCTGATGACCGATCGGCTACTTGCAAAAGCAAAGACCAAGGAAGAGAAACAGGCAGTACTTGCTACAGTGCTGGATGAGTTCGGCATGGCAGCATTTCAGGTCTCAGCAAGAGTGTTCTTTGAACAGAGCATGTACGATACTATCAAAGAGGGTGGCTTCCTTGATGGTGAAACAGTTGCAAAACTCTGGGTCGCAGGTCGCGATAAGATCTATGGTGATGCCGTCGAATGGCTACCTGAGATGAAATGGGAGTGGACCATGAAGGTTCATTACTACATTCCTCGGTTTAGATTCTATAACTATCCGTACGTCTTCGCTCAACTCTTTGTGTTCTCACTCTATCGGCTTTACAAAGAGCAGGGCAAGGACTTTGTTCCTAAACTCAAGGCGCTTCTCAGTGCTGGCTCAAGCAAGGCTCCACGCGAACTTGGAAAGGAGCTTGGCTTTGACATTGCCACCGAGGAGTTCTGGCAGAAGGGTATGGATCAGGCTCGTGACTTTGTAGAGATGCTCAAGGAAACAATGGAGTAATTTCATCACTCGCTGGCAGCCTCGGCTCGCCAGCAAATTTTCTTTTTATTATATACTCGTGTCAGTATTTATTTATAATAACTGATAGTGTGATTTTTTATTATATATTAATTTAGTCACCACATCCAGATTCACGGCAAATAATATATCGTACTTTGCCAACTGACCTTGAAGGGGCTGGCTCGCATGATAAAAAGAGCACGTATTTTTCTTGTTTTATTTATCTCGACCATCTTTTTACTGGGAACGGTTTCTCCCACGCTGGCTGCCAGTGATCAAGGATTGTCATGGGGTGTTTCTGTGGGGGACGAGTACATGTTCCTCTACAAACACGTGGATTATTCCGATGAGAAAAATTCGCGGGCATATAATATTATAGTAAAAATTACTGATCTACCCGAGATCCCGGAGAATATCACTGCTATAAATTCGCTCTATTACTTTCCCATTCATCCCAAAACTGATGTGTTATTTTTGAATCGCTCCCCAGTTGGATCATTCATAGCAAATCTGCCCCAACTGGTATGGCCTGTGGGAAATTGGTCTCTCTGGTCGAATCTCAGCCATGATTGTATCAATGCGTCGTATTCACTTGTGTACAATAGCACTGCCACTGAATCGAAAACTACCTGGTCATATACGTACACAGCGAAGCTCTCCGACTTGACCGAAAAGTCCACTTTGACTTTTGACAAGGCGACTGGTGTTCTCAATCGTGGGATCCTTTCGTTTTATTGGAAAAATACTCCTCTTGCTTTACAGGAGACCGAGCGTATCACATCAAATCCTGCTGCTATGTCTGTCTTGATAGTTGGTGGTTCGGTCTTTGTCGGCATTCTTGCAGTAGCTTTGATCATACAAGGATACAGATGGATTGGGACTCGGAGGTCATACTATGAGACGGCCGAGCACGAAATGAGTTTGGCTTCTGAGACGGCCGAATACGATAAGGAATAGATTATTCCCGATAGGGATCTCAGCGGGACTGTATTAATTTGATATAATTCTGCCCCGTTTGATCTGCTATCATTTATCTCTTGACATTACTTGGAATATTACTTATTTTAATATCCGGTCTAGTTAGGAGCGAATTTATTTTTTGAGCAAAGAATTATATCAGAATTTGTAGAATATTCTATGGGTCGGCATTATGAATGCAAAGGCACGCTCAATTATGACGGTATTTATTGTGGGGATTATTTTGTTATTATTACAACTTCCCACCACACATGCTGCAAGTACTCAGAATCTCTCGTGGGGAGTCTCTGTGGGAGATCAGTTCACATACCACTTCAAGTATCGGGATTACAAGTATCCGATCTATAACAAGTCATTTGACATTATCGTGAATGTCACCGGGCTTCCTGATATTCCTGAAGGTATTGCCTCTGTCAACTCACTCTACTATTTTCCTATTCACGCCAATGTTTCCATGTATTTTGAAAACGGGACTGACCTCGGAATGATCTCAGCTCACTTACCAAACATGATCTGGCCTGTTGGGAATTGGCCTCTGTGGTCAAATCTCGTCCATGATTATCTGAGTAACGAATATGTATTCGTAGACGACAAGTATGACGAGTCGGTTGCAACATGGTCGTGTAAGGTCACTGGTAATAGATCGGACACACTATACACAATAGAATCATACATCTTTGACAAGTCAACAGGTGTTTTAAATTATTTAAACTATACTTCTTATCTTGAGGATGGTCCTTCCTTCTCTTATTACTTGGAGCGCTTTCCCATAACAAATCATCCTTCTTCGGATGGAACTCTTCTGCTCGTTGCAGGTACTGGTGCTGTCATCTTAATTGTCGTAGTGGTACTTGGAATACGAAAGTTCAAGTGATTCATCCAAAGGCTCTGGTGTCTCTCAGAGCCTACTCCTTCCTTTCTAATGCGTGGCTCCATAGTTCGTCTTTCATTCGTTTCCCTTCTCCACGCAGCAGATCGCTCACTAAATTCCTCATCGCCTTACTGATACCAAGGCTCTCGGGAATAGTACCTTGGTCTTGCAGGGTGCTAAGATCGACGGTGCCTTTTTCGATCCACTCTGCTAACGAGTGCATCTGTTTCACCTGCGGGTCTCGACGACCTATGGCGTATCTCCGGATGAAGATGATATCGAGAAGATCCGACAATACACGGTGATTGACCTCGTTCATCCATGGTGGTCTGTGCCGTATTGAGCGATCGCTCACTCCTTCTTGCTTGCAGATTCTGTGAGCTTCTACAAGTAGGTTGTTTGGTAAATGCTGGTGGATGGGATTGCCATAAGTATCGTTGTTTTTGTAAATTCGTTGGAGCATCTCGTGATATTGAGGGAAACGATGTTTGACCACTCTCATGAAATAGTCCTTCTGTCGGCCCGGTTTCAGGGTCAGGCCTGAGAACTGAATAAACTCTCCACCCGCCTTCTTGGTCTCCCTCACAAGACCTCTAATGTTCTCTTCACTTGTCCCAATACCGGGAATGATCGGCAGCGCCATGACACCTCCAAAGATCCCTGCTCGGCGAAGCTTTTTGAGTGCCACAAACCGTTCCCATGTTGCAGGGGACTTTGGCTCAAATACCCTCTTTATCTCCTCGTCGTGAAGTGTGATGGTGAAGCACACATTAGCAAAGGACATCTTGTGGATCTCCTTGAGAAGATCAAGATCACGAAGCACAAGAGTTGATTTTGTCAGGATGAACACAGGCAGCTCGAAATCAAGAAGCACCTCTAAAATGCGGCGAGTGATCCTGTACTTTTCTTCTGCTGGTTGATACGCATCTGAGACCCCGCCACTAATGCCAATGACTATTCCTCTTCTTGAACTCAACGTGGTGTCTGTATCCTCATCGTCTAGAAAAGGTAGCAGGCTCTCTGTTTCAAGACTGCTTCGTGAGGAAAAACCCATCTTCTTGAGCTCTCTCCTGAGAATTTCAGGTGCGTTGGCCTTGACTCGTACATGTGTCTGGAAATCATCAACATGATAGTGTTCGCTCATACCATCGCAATACACACAGGCAAACTCACAACCACGGTATGCGTTCAATGAGCAATTGGTATGGAACCAACTATCCGCATACGAGATTGATGACAACAGTGTCTTTGCCATGATCGGTGTATATTGCATAGTAACACGCACGTAGTTTTACAATTATTCTTGGACATGATTGGTACTTGCTCTATTTTATGGTATGGCTTTAGTGATCACAAAGAAAACAAATTATTATCAAGAATAATTTATAAACTATATTCTCCGATTTTTTTTAAAAAAAGATAGGAACCCATGTGAGGATTCACATGGGAGTGTGCTTCTATGTGTGTCCTTATTGCTCTTCAGTTGAGACCTTACTCTCTCCCATCTTTGGCTGGCGCACCTTGGTCAGGATGAGAAGTGCTATCACAAAGAAGACGAGGATCGTGAGCATGGCTGTCTTGTGGGCAATAACGCTGTCAGAGCCGCCCATGATCAGCAGGACCGAGCCATAGACAAAGGGGCCAAGAATGGCGGCAAACTTGCCCGTGAGCGCATAGAAGCCAAACATCTCACTCTTCTTTTCTTCGGGTATGAACTGCCCGTACATACTCCGTGCGGTGCTCTGGCTGGATCCCATGCCTACACCAGCCATCATTCCCACGGTCCACCATACCCATATCTCAGTTCCAAGATATGCCATCAGCAGGGCCGCAATCCAGATGAACAGTGTGCTCATCAATGTCTTCTTCGTACCTATCTTGTCTGCAATTACACCAAAGATGAATGCACCTGGAATAGCAGCAAGCTGGGTCACTGCAAAAAAGATGAGTATGTCAGTATTGCTAAAGCCATAGGCCTTCTCTGCGAAGAGCGAGGCGTAGTAGATCACCGTTGTGATAGCGTCGCTCAACAGGAAGAATGCTACAAGGAATAGTGGAAGACCCTGATATTTGTTGATCTCCTTGAGTGTGCGTTTGACCCGAACAAAACCGATCTTGTAGATGCTGATCCCCTCTTCTTCAGGATGAACTTTTGGTGGTCGATTCTTTAACCACATGATGCTGGGAATTGCAAAGAGCAGGAAGAACAGTGCACTGAACAGAAATGGAAGTGTAGGTTGCGTTGGGAATATGATAATGCTAGCGATTGCGATGATGATCGTCAGCATTGCGCCAACATAACCAGCAGCATAGCCATTTCCACCAATCTTTCCGATGTTCTCCTCTGTGCTTATCTCGGGAAGCCATGCATTGTAGAACGGCAGTGCTCCTTGGAATCCGATGTTGGCTACGACAAAGAGAATGAATGCCCAGACCCACATGTCGATTCCTAAGAATTGTGGAATGCTATCGTTCAAAAAGAAGAGAAGCGCATTGAATGTGATGCAGAGCCCCGTATAGAACGATAGGAACTTCTTCTTCGAGCCGGAAAAATCTGCAATAGCTCCGAGGACTGGAGCCGTGATTGCAATGATGATCATCGTTATCGATCCGGCGAACCCCCAATACGCATCTCCCAGATTAGGATTACCTGTGGCAGTTGTCACAAGAGCTGAGAAGAAACGCGGGAACAATGCCGTGACTATTAAGACCGTGAAACTCGTATTCGCAAAGTCAAACAAATACCATGCAAACCGTTCTTTTCGGTCGGTCGGAATGTTTTCAACCTGTTCCGTTGACATATTTACTCGACCTCATTGTCGGGAACAAGCTCTTTCCTATTGCTTGCATATTTATAACAGTTGTTGGTTGTCAAAAATGGAAATCCTTATGCCCCCCTCTAATGAAGCACTTGGTGGTGCAGGAATGAGACCGTCACTTGTTGTCTATGGGTCCTTGTTAGACTCGCTGGAATGCGAACCGTATGTCGATCGGAAACGTGACGATCTTGTATCACGCCTTGCTGGTAGGCCCCCTCTGTCAGAACATGCAGATCCATTTGATGCTCTTCTCTCAGCCTTGCAGAGCGGGTTGAAGTCTGTGGATGTGGCACCTGCTGGTAAGGTTTCAATTGATGACTGGTTGCGGCCCGTTCCCAAAGCGGATCCCATGAATCTCATGATGGTCTCCATGACGAGCTATCAGGCCTACAATGATTCAGGTGGACCTGAAGACTATACCAAGCAGACATACGATACTCTTCTTCGACCTGAGCGATTAGAAGCAGTGACTGAGACCAGTCTTGGATCCATCACAGAGCTTCCCGAACATGCCATTCCTCTCATGCTGGGTGTGGATCACTCGGTCTCGGGGGCACCTATTCAAGCACTGTCTGAGAGATACGGTTCTGAAGACCTGGTGCTTGTCGTTCTTGATTATCATGCAGATATTCGTCCTACGCATGTGAGTGTAGGTCTGTCCCAATGGGATGTTGAACGACGAGGTATGATCTGGTTAGAGGGCCCTCGGCCTGATCGCTATGAGGCTGGAAGTTTTCTCTACTATCTCTTTGAACGCAATATTGTACTACCTGAGAACACGATCCTCATCGGACCAGTAGCATACCCCACCAAACGACTTAGACTGGTCGAGGACCCGCGAGTTCAGGAGTACGTGGAATTATACGACTCATTAGTGGAACGAGGCCTGAAGATAATTCATCGCTCAAAGTTTAATGGTCCGTCTTGGAGGAAGGACTTGGCAAAGGTGCTTGGTGACGTGAACGGCTCGCATCTTTATCTCTCTCTTGATTCGGATGTGGGTGTTCTCAACGCGATCAATGCAACACGGCTCATTCATTTCGGTAGGCCAGAGATTCCTATGAAGGGTCTCGGTCTCAGCGAGCTGATAGAGATTGCACGTGAACTGTGTGACTGGGTGTCGAAAAATAATATTAAACTTGCAGGCATTGACGCCATGGAGATGGATGTCATGCTTATAGATCGAACCCTCTCTCCACAACTTGAGGATCAGACTTCTAACGTCCTTGTCGAGTTCTTGTCCGAATTGTTATCGGGTTTTCGATAAAAATCAGTCTAATAAATATATAGTTATATTTAGCACTAATAATAATTTTCGGACAGACTTATTATCTCTTTTTGCAACTGCAACTTATTAATTCAGGAGGCTCAGATATGGAGGTAAAAGAGATAGCCGAAACCATTGAAAGTCTCAACTTTGAAGAATTGGCTGAACGGCGTGGTGAACTTGTTAGTGCAATAAAAGGCCATGGCAAAGAAAAATCAAAACTGGCAGGAGTTCTTCTTGACCGATATATTTCATGGTTACAGAAGATCTTTGAGGAGGATGGACCTGCTTATCCTGCTTTTCGATTTCTCGAGCCGGACGCTTGCATTAGAGTGACCCTGCGGGAGCCAGAGTTGGGTGCAGATAAGACAGTGCTACTGAAAAAGACTGGAAGACAGTTCGTCATCAGTGAAGATGGAACGCCATTGGCTCAATGCTCGATGACACTTGGTTCTGTTGAATACATTGCCGAGGCGGATGACTACATTGAGGCAGGCGCAAATCTTCTCGAATGTCGGAGATATCCGACCGATGACAAGAGTCTCGTCTGGGAAACGATAGTGGATGCAATAGAGGTCTATGAGACCGGGTTGCTTCATTTCTATCGAAAACTGGGGATGTTTTAGGGAGGTTGAAGATTTGACTTTTGACAAACAAGCTATTGAACAGAAGATTTCAGATGCAATGCTCTTTGCATTGGCGGTCCATCATGATCGCCAGCGTCGAAAATTCCCTCTTGACAAGGTTGTAGAGGAGATACGACGCGAGATAGGCGATGAACTGGTCAGCACGAACGAAGCAGTACGCGCAGTACATTCGAAGAACATCATGGCAACAACATATCACTCGCTACCGGATCTGGTTGTGCAACCCACTTGTACGGAAGATGTACAGGCTGTGATCCGTATCGCAAACAAATACGGGGTACCTGTCACGGTGCAGGGTGGCGGAACCGGCTTCAGTATTACGATCGCTAATCTGGGTGGGATCCTACTGGACACGACCCGGATGAACCGAATCATTGAGATCAACAAGGATGCTGATTATGCGGTGGTGGAACCTGGAGTCACCTATCTCCAGTTCTGTAGCGAGCTAAAGAAACACGGATACAGCTTTCCGCATGGGACATTTCCCCCACAGACATGTGTGATCGCTAATCTGCTTGGGATCCATGGTCTTCATCGGCCGCACCTCTATCCATTCCTCATGCTCAGTGCTCAGGTTGTGCTTGGGGATGGACGGCTCCTTGTGATGGGGTCGGATACGATTCCGGACTGGACCCAGAACATTCTTGGATCCCCTGCCGGACCTAGCTATCTGGGCCTCTTTAGGCGCAGTGCGGGCACAATGGGAATTCTCACTCGTGCATCAGTCAGGATCTTTCCCGAGCTCGATGCCAAGAAGGTCGTGACCTACGGCTTCAACAAGTACGATGATTATGTTGACTTCGCCATGATGGCGGTGCGGAATTGGCTTGTCCAGGATATTATCGCCTTCCTCTGGAGTTGGCCTCTGGTCAAGAAACACAAGGCGAAATACACGGGCCGGATCGCAGAGGTCGGGTCAAAGACCAATCCTTTGAAGTCACCTCCTGAGGGGACCCCGTACAATTTCTGTTGTGTCCTGCTGGAAGGTATTGAAGAGGATGTTGCAAATCGTGAGGCCGTCCTTGATAAGATGGCAAAGGACCACGGTGGCTGGCGAATTCCCGATGAGGAGATCCAAGAGAAATGGCCTTGGTTCTGGGAGCACATCCAAGTGTGGTGGATCAAGGACATGCCGGTCTTCCTCGAACCGTATGTGAATGTGCAGGGGACCACGATTCCCTTCTATTCGATCATACAGGGACCGACCAGAGCGAAGCGTCTGGAGAAATATCTTGTCGATGCTCTTCAGGGTGTCGAGGACGAACATCCGCAATGGGCTGGAGCGAGCGGTTATCTCTCGTGGCCCTATGATAACGGGCGTCGCTGGTTCATTCGTTGCCTCTCATGGTTCGAGGACTACAGCGATGATCCTGAAGAGATGCTTGAGATCCGGCGCGAGGCAAGTCAGGAGATCAGTGCAGTGCATATGCCTCACATGATCGCGGAATACGGCTACCAAGGAACTGGCTGGCCTATCTCCATGGAACTTGCAGTTGTGGCTGCTGCTTTGGAACCTTCCAGTGCGATCACTTGGTTGAAGCTCAAGAAGGCGCTTGATCCTAATGATGTGTTGAACCCGTACATCACGTATGGTGTTCGTGAATATCTGCTCAAGAAGGGAGGACTGACTCCTGAAGAGCTTGAGATTGGAGGAGGAGTTAATTAGATGACGACCACGAATCATGATGACGAGTACCTTGAAGATCTGCCCTATGCTGATAGGTACAAGGTTCCGGAATTGGCAAAGACAATGAAACTCGCGTATGCCTTTACATACGGGTGTATGCATTGTGGCACCTGTGCGACTCATTACACCTATGACAGTCCGATTCTCCAAGCGTGTCCATCTTACTGGCATTACCGATACACTGCATACGCGGGTGGTGGTAAGATGACTCTCTTGCGTCTGCTCCATGAACAGGTAATTGATTGGACGCAGGACTTGGCTGACGTAGTGTACCGATGCACCACCTGTGGTAACTGTGCAGAGATCTGTAACAGTCTTGTCTGGAGTGGTGAGAAGTTCAATACGGTCCGCCTCATCGAACTGATGCGTGCCGAGTTGGCCGAGCGCGGATTTATTCCTAAGCCATTGGTTGACTTTGTGAATCGAATTGAGAAGGTCCACAATCCGTATGGCGAGGACCATTCGAAACGGTTCGCGTGGTTGCCCTCTGATGCTAAGGTCTCTGATACTGCTGAGACCGCCTACTTTGTGGGCTGCACGGCTGCCTATCGCCAACCGGAGATTGCAGAGGCAACGGCTAGAATTCTCACCAAGACTGGGACAGAGTTTCAGATATTGGGTGAAAATGAGTGGTGTTGCGGTTCTCCCGCCCTGCGTGTTGGGAAGCGTGAAGAATTCCGTCACGTTGCCGAGCATAATATCCAAGCGATAAAGGACGCCGGGATCAAGAGAGTTGTGACTTCCTGCGCGGGGTGCTTCCGGACTCTGAAAAAGGACTATCCCGAGTTCTTCGGGGAACTGCCCTTTGAAGTCATACACATCACCGAGTTCTTAGCCGAGAAGGTCAAAGACAAGTCGTTGAAGATGAAGAAGAAAGTGGATCTGAAAGTCACGTATCACGATCCCTGTCATCTTGGCCGACATGCAAAGGTCTACGAGCCGCCTCGTGAGGTCTTGGCTGCAATTCCTGGTGTTGAAGTCATTGAGATGGAACGTAATCGTGCGTCCGCATGGTGTTGTGGCGCTGGTGGTGGCGTGAAGGCCGCATTCCCAGACTTTGCACAGTGGAGCGCGGAAGAACGGATCATCGAGGCAGAGGGCACTGGTGCAAGTGCAATTGTTTCGGCATGTCCATTCTGTGCTCACAACTTCGATGATACCATGGACAAGACCGACCACGATATGGATGTATTTGACATTGTCCAGCTGGTGGATCAAGCCCTTGAGTGAGCCCCGGAGTTGATATCTCTTGAGCGAGAAAAACCGATACGGCTACGTGGTGGTCAGTATTATCGTACTTGCATCGGTCAGCGTCGGCGGTATCTGGTCGAGTTGTGCGGTCTTTGCCACTCGCATGATGTCCGAGATGTCTTTCAACTATATCATGTTTGGAGGACTGATCTCGGTCATGCTTCTTCCACTGGCAGGCTTCACTCGATTGATCAAGGAGCCGCTGAAGGAGCGAGGTGCAAAGTTTGGTCTGAGTGTGGGTATTGGTCTAATCGGTGTCTTTGGCACCCTTCAGGCTTTCTGCCCCGACTATTGGACCATGCTGATTGCCCGATTTCTCGTGGCTACTGGTTTCGGAATTATCTTCCTCTTCAATAACCTGATAGTCATGAGTTTCTTTGGAATGTCGAATAACAGCAATGTGGCCGGAACGTTATCTGTGATGACGGGGCTTGTCTGGGGCGCATTCTCCGCAAGCTACTATTCCGGGCTCTTGTACTTCGCGGTTGGTGCGCGCTGGCGTTTGGCACGTGCATTCTGGGGAGTCATCGGTATCGTTGCTGCCATACTGTGGGTAGTTCTGGGGAAGGAGTCCCCGTTAGACTAATTGGAGGTTCTAAAGATGAGTGAAGAAATAAGCGTCTTTAGGCTCCGAGAGACCTACCTGATGGGAACGATCCTTGGAGTGTTCTTTGCATACATCACAACTGTGAGCTGGTTGCCAACGTACAAGGCGATCGAGGCCGGAATCGACCCCGTGTCACCTCCCACGATCATGTATATGATCGGAGCAATCGACCTTGTATCAGTGTCCTTGGGCTTTGTCATTGGATACTATCTGGCGCGACGATTGAAAAAGCGTCGTCCTCTGATGATCGCTGGTGGCTTCTTAGCGGCATTGACCAGCCTGTTGGGCTTCTTACCAGTCCTGCAAGCGAATAAGATGGTTTCGGGTCTGCTTATGATCTCGACGATATTCTTTGTCTGTCTCTGCCTCTGTCCATGGACCTTCATCCTTGGCGAGTTGGCTCCGCCTCATCGTATCGCATCACAGATGCATGCAACATTGCTCGTATCTGCTGTATACGGTGTGATCACCCCAATAATACAAGGGATCCTGTTTTTCATTGACCCCTCGTTGTTTTACTGGGGTTGGCTCGGAGCATCGTTCATGTTGCTCTTTATGGGCATATGTTCGATCTTCGTACCTGAGACCACTAGCGGGTCTTAACCTGTTTCTCAGACTCTTCTGCGGCTGGGGCCTCTGTGGTCTCAGCTGCTTCTTCTTCTTTTTCATCGTCTGATATATCATCAAGGATGACCCATTTGCTGACAATCTTTGACCACTTGATATGATCCATCATTGGTCCTTCGATTTTGAAGGTTCCTTTTGAGAGTTCCTTCGGAGCAAAGTATTCCCCAGTGTAGACGCCCTTGATTACTTCCCAGGGCCCTTCAACAACCATCTGAGGATTTTCAATGTTCCCCTTGTGAACAGCGATCTGCTGGTCTTCAACGATGATATACCAATCTCCTGCATCGGTGATGTGATATTGGATGGTCCTGTTCCATTTCTTGGCCTTCTTAGGTCTGAATAGTTTTGGAAGGGCCTTCTCAAAGAAAGTTTCTGGACTTGTATCCGCCATAGGGTTCCGCTCTCTTGCATTACTTGCATGGGTTTTTTTTTTTTGGCGCAGATTGCGTCTGTTACATCATACACGACTTACTGATAAAAATACACTGGTCACTTGGATAGATGCGGCACAACAAACTCGTCAAACTCCTGTTTGAACTCCTCAAAGACATCTGCTATTTCTGGTAGGAACTCGACCTTCATTGTTGCCTCTTTATAGAATGAGTGGGCACTTTTCTCAGCCTCTTGTAGCAATGAGATTAGATGAGTGGTGCCCTTCTCTTCTATGGTTTCGCTGATCTCATACTGATCGCTGGAGAGTCCAACAATCGGTTCGAGAATCATCTCGGTAGTATTCTCTCGTTGCAGACGTTTGAGTCGATCTACTCTTCGTACGTGAAAGGTTCTTAGTTCTTTGAATATGGTCTTCTCCTTTTCCGTCGTCACTTGATAATGAATTTGCTCTACTATCTTCTGAAGTGTGCTCTCGAACCGAATTGCGAATTTCAAGACAGAGCCAATGGTTCCGAGTTTCATAGGTTAACACTCCTAAAACCATCTGGTGATGACTACCTTGTTCTCAGTGAAGAACATGACCCCATCCTTGCCTTGTCCGTGAAGATCTCCTATAAATGAGTCCTTCATTCCCGAGAAGGGAAATGCGGCTATTGGTGCTGCGATCCCCACATTAATCCCAATATTTCCCGCAAAGACACGGTACTGGTAGTCTCGAGCTGCTTTTCCACTTGATGTGAAGATCGATGAAGCATTGCCGTATCTGCTCGAGTTCACGATATCGATGGCCTCATCAAGATTATCGACATGGATGATCGACATGACCGGACCAAAGATCTCCTCGCGTGCTATTGTCATCTCTGGTGTGACCTCGGTAAATATTGTTGGTCCTATGAAGTAGCCTTCTGGATATTCGTTGATCTTCAGTCCTCGTCCGTCAAGGAGCAAGTTTGCCCCTTCCTTGATTCCAAGATCAATGTAGTGTAGTACTCGTTCGAGGCCTGACTTCGAGGCCATGGGTCCCATCTGAACCCCTTCCGTGAGACCATACCCGATTACCATCTCCTTTGCAGCCTCTACTATTCTCTCGACAAGTGGTTCATACACATCACCGACGGCAACTAACACTGCTCCACTCAGGCACCGTTGCCCAGTACAACCAAAGAATGAAGTCATAAGTGCGGGTACTGTTCTATCAAGGTCTGCGTCGGGCATGACTGTGATGTAGTTCTTTGCGCCGCCTTGAATCTGAGCCCGTTTTCCACACTCTCCTGCTTTTTTGTAGAGTAATTTGCCAACTCGGGATGATCCAACAAATGAGATGCCAACAGTGTCTGGGCTCTCGATTAGTGTGTTTACGACATCAGCCCCTCCGTGAATCATATTGATGACTCCTTTTGGGAGCCCGACCTCATGGAGCAACTCGAACTGTCGTACTTGGCTCAGAGGTACCTGTGGTGATGGTTTGACGATGTAGGTGTTGCCTGTCGCAATTGCATAGGGCCAAAACCATGCTGGTACCATTGCAGGAAAATTGAATGGAGCCACGCAGAAGAACACACCTAGTGGCTGCCTGATCACCATCTCATCAATGCCCCGTGCGATATCCTCTGAATTATAGCCCATCTGTAGTGTCATGATTCCCGCTGCACATTCGACGTTCTCTATTGTCCTGCGATATTCTCCTCTAGCCTCATCAATGCATTTGCCCTGTTCTTTGACTATGATCTCGGACAGCTCATCAAAGTGATCTTCAAGCAAGTCTCGGAATCGATAGAGATACCTCACTCTGGTGAGCGGTGGAGTTGCTCTCCATCTAGGGAATGCCTTTTTGGCAGTCTCAATGGCAGCAGTGGTTTCCTCCACTGTTGACATGGGGGTCTCAGCGATGATCTCTCCAGTTGCTGGATTGATGACTTTCTGTGTTTCTGTGGCCTTGGAATCCATCCACTGGCCATTAATGTAGTTCTTGACTCTCTCCCGACTCATTTCAAACACATCATTGATAGCAATCACACATTCATTTATCTTTACGGACTGTTCTTGGCTCGTTATGGGGCTTGAACATGACTGGCAATTCGGGTGGATTACGTTTTTATACCGCTCCTGTGAATTGCTTACACAGGCTCATGGCGATAAATCAGCACGTTAATGAAGGGGACACAAGCGTATGACCACACGAACATTGAACACAGTACCCTGTCCTGTGTGCAAGGGAAAAGTCGAAGGGATAACAGTGGAAGAAGAGACCATTCTCAACGCTACACGTGTTCCGGTTATGGTTCTCGGAAAGTGTGAGAATGGTCATGCCGTGGTCCTCTTTGTTGATCGTAATTTCACAATTCGTGATACAGAAGCTGCAGTCAGTGCCGACTCTGATAGCGACAGTGAAGAGAGTTCCGTCGACAAAGCAATTGATTGGATGGACTCATTCTAGAGGTGGAACTTGTGGTACTTGGAATATACATTGTTTCAGATGCTGGAGAAACAATAGCAACAATCAAGCTTGAAAAGTTTGATGTCAATGATGCGCTCTTTGGTGGGATAGTTCCCGCACTTGATATGTTCTCCTCAAGTGTGAGTGGGCAAAAAATCAAGACGATTCAGATGGACACCTACAAGGTCGTTGTTCATCGACATGACACATACTACTTGGTCACTGTTCATTCAAGCGATGACGGATCCGCACTCAAAAATGCAGAACAGCTTTCGAAGTTATTTGCTGATATGATTGGATCTGGAGTAACTGATACTCTGATTCAGAAGCTTAAAGACTCAGCTGAGTCTATGGGACCGGGGATGAAAAAAGCTGAAAAATGGGCCAAGAAAATTCTGAGTTTATGAGGGGATAATTATGAGTTACACATCAGGTGAAGCATCCGAATTCTGGATGGGTATAATGGAACTTATTGCTGCTGTTATTATGTACGTCTACACAAAACAGAAAATTAAGGATCTTCCACCGGAAGAGCAGAGTACTGGAAAGCCGCTCTTTCTTACTGGAGGCGGAATATTTCTTCTGGGTATTGCCTCATTGATGACATTTGGTGGCGCATATGCACGAGAAGTCTATGGTGTGGCCGATCCTCTGCAGCTCTGGATTTTCACGGTCTTGTTCTACGTCTTTCTATCGCTTGGCGCATTCACTATGTCATATGCATCATCTATGATCCTCGAAAAAATGAAGTCTATTTACATCTTGATCCCATTATTGTTGATTGAACTTGTTGTGTTGATTATCGGTCCATCCATAGGTTTGAGTTTCGCGGTGACAGAATTTGTTGCCAGCTATCCCGCACGTATTCTATTCATCATACCTTTAGTGATGTGGATGTATATCGCCAAACAGACAAAGACTGCTACTAGCATCTCAATCGCATATCTCTCATTAATGGTTCCAACCTTCACGATGTTCTTCTATGTGCCTGAAGGCCTCCCCATCATGATTGTGATCTTCTTACGTCTGTTCGGGCCTCCATTTGCGAGCATTGCATTCTATAGCTCTCAGCGAAAAGTGACTGGAGAATTAATTCTCTATGCTGCATCATACGCCTTTACTGGTCTCTGGATGACCTTCATGATCACAATGGGTATCACTGGGATTGACCAGGTTCTTCGAGTAGTTGCAATTGGCCTTGTTGGCTTTGTCAGCTTTGGAACGGGTGCTTATACTTATGCTCGTTGGCGAGAGAGTAAAGCATCTGCAACTCTGACTCTCTCTCTCTTCTTCAATATCTCGGCTCTCGGGTTCATTATGATTGCAATGCGGGACCTGAACGTGATGACAGATCCCTTTTACCTTTATGCTCCTGTCACCCTTGGAGTCATTGGCACCATGTTCATGAGCTTGAGTGTCTTTATTGCACTTGATTGGAAACGAACAATGCTTCTACCTGCACTTATTGCCATTCCGGCAGTCATCTTTCTCATCAGCTGGTATCCGCAGGATGTCCACACTATCGCTATGTATCGCCCCATGTTGATGGTCGTCAATTCTATTAACCTGATGGTGCCGATTGTTCTGTACTTCTACCTTTGGTTACGTATGAAACGAGCAAATCGGCCTAACCGATTGCGCCCATTGTCATTATCGATCGCTCTCATACTCATAACCATAGCAAATACTGGTGGTCGGGTGAGCCAGCTGCCATTCTGCTATATCGAACTGATAGGAATGTTGCTGGCATGGGTAGGTCTCACAGGTCGCCTTGATAGATGGCTATCAAAAGGGGGAGTGCAATGATAGATGATGCGATCTAAAGTCTTCAAGGTCGTATTGATCGGGGAAGGTGGTGTCGGCAAGACTAGCATCGTGATCAAGTACACGGAGGATCGGTTTGATGAGAGCATGAAGATGACCATTGGTGTCAACTTTGCCACAAAACAGATTGACCTTGAGGGTCGCGGGGTCACGCTCATGTTATGGGACTTGGGCGGGCAACCCCGTTTCCGTGAAGTCGTGACCGACTATTTCAAGGGATCAAAGTTTGCCATTGCGGTATATGATGCCACCCGCAACTATACTCTGGAACGACTGGTGGACTGGATCGATCGCGTCAAGAGCGTAGCGCCTGAGAGTGAACTATTGATTGTTGGGAATAAAATAGATGAGCGCGAGCCCGGTTCAGGAGTATCTCTTGACGAAGGGCAGGCCTTCGCTGATCGGTATGGAACTTCTTGTATGGAGGTTTCTGCGAAGACTGGTGCGGGCATACATGAGATGTTCAATCATGTTGCCCAAAGGCTCAGCGAAAAATATCTCAAATGATTCAGCAACGCTCGCTTCTGCTGTGTTCGATTTTGATCTATGTGAGAAGCATATCCGCTTCATCTATTCCAAACTTGGGGGCTATGTTTTTGACAAAGGTCAATGTACCAAGTACAACCGCGGTCAACTCTGAATGGAAATTCTCAAGATTGGAGCTACGCGGAATATCGTTCTCGGAATAGATGATGCAACTCTCGTCCATGCTGAATGTCACATCGTCCAACATATAATTCTGGATCAGCAATGCCTTGAGTATATCGAGCTTCTTTTCTTCAGGTACCTTGTCGAGTGCCATGACCTGTACCTTGACCTTGATCCAATCCGGCTTGTGGGGGATGATCGAGATTGGCACATTCTTGCCCTCGATATTGTACTCTGTCTTGAACGTGAGTGTGTTCTCATCGTAGGTGAAGGGGAGCTGCATGAGTTTTAGCCATGAATGTATCTGTTCGATTTCCATTGGTGTCACTATTTGACTACTATTGTAACACCTTTTAATGAATTTTAGTCTGTCCTCACTTGTTATTCCAAGTTTTTCCATTAGATTTATGTTGTATGTTGTTCGTGGCGAGGTCTGCATCACGTATAGTGGAGGCATACATGACTTGGATAAGGCTGAACTGTTCGAGTTCTGTAGAGAATGGCTGGACGCATGGACTGGAAATCAACCTGAGACCCTGCTCAATTTTTACACCGACGATGCAGTATATATCGACCCTGCGAATAGGGACGGTCTCAAGGGCAAAGATGCGATTCGTGAATATTTTGTCAAGCTTCTTGATGTGTATCGTGATTGGGTCTGGCGACCGATCGAAGTCTTTCCTACTGAGCGTGGCATGGTCATAAAATGGGCGTGCACAATCCCAATCGGTACAAGGATCATCGACGAGACTGGAATGGACCTCATCGAGCTTAAGGATGGTAAGATTTCACGTAATGAGGTCTACTTCGATCGTACACGACTGGTCGAGGCGCTCAACGAGTATCGTGGGCATCTGCACATCCTTCACTGAACGACGTTCTTCCTTATCCAATCAATGATTGCGCGATTCATCTCAGCGGGGCGCTCAAGCATGACACTGTGTCCTGCATCTTTGATAACAACGAACTCAGAATGTGGTATGTGTTCGTGGAGGTAGGCAGCGTACTTGACGGGGGTCATCATGTCATCTTCTCCCACAATAATGAGTGTTGGTACTTTGATCTCCGCCAATCGTTTCATGACATCAAATCTATTACATGCGTCAAAATCCCGGTGGATGATCTCTACAGGGCATTTACGGACCTCCTGTTGTGACGCCTCTATAAGCTGTTTGGATGTGGATCCTGCAAACATGTACTGCCCTACTGCATTGACATACCCCTCAAAATCATTGTCCAGCAGATCGAAGATGAAGTCTGCGACTCTCAACCGAGCTCCCGTGCCAACAAGAATGAGACCTGCCATCTTATCCGGATTTTCAAGAGCATAGAGAAGAGATAGTGCCCCACCCATCGAATGACCCATGAGTACTGGGCGATCCGACTCTTCTACGACGGTATCGATGTCGTTGAGGTATGATCGAAAGATATCTTTTTCATTTCTGTCCGGAGTCGCTCCATGGCCATTCAAGTCCAATGCCTTTACGTGGACTTCCCTTCCGAGACCTCGGAGCTGCATAAACCACGTTACTGAGGAACCACCTGCACCATGAACCATGACTATTGTTGGATGCTTTCCCTTTCCGGATTCTTCATAGTGAACGGTCATTTCGTGTTCACACTCTCCAGTTCTATAAATAGGCATCGTGCCAGTCGGTTCATAGTCGGTTGTGGTCTATGCTTTGTATCGGTTTGTACGATCTGGCTGTAATAATACAATCCCCGTTTTCCATTTTGACACTTACCGTTGCATATAAGCTAAACTTAAATCCATATTACCCCGCAACAACCCCGCCTTGAAATCGATACATAATCGCACATCTCTTGTGCTAAGTCTACTTGGAGGACTTCTCCTCATTGCATCAGGCGTCAGTGGTGCCATCGGTATAGTGGGCGACATTCTTGACAACATAGATTTCATCTTCGGCCCCGATGCCGCTGTCACTTTTGAGATCATTGTTGGCATCCTTGCGGCTCTTACTATCATGTGTGGTGTAGGCATCATCATTGGTGGTATTGTGATGACGACCACCCGAGTCGAACTCGGACGGAATATTGTTCTTGTGGCGGTCGGGACTGGTGTGCTAGGACTCTTTCTCAGTCTGGTGCAGGCCGTACTGGTCGGTCAGCTCTATATGTCTTGGTCAGTACAGGTCGCTCAATCTGTGGGGTGGGTCGGTGCGATTCTTGCTGTTGAGGCGAGAATTATTGCCGAACAGAGAGCAGTATCAGCTTAGGTAGAACGAGGCTATTATTATGGACCCTAAACAAATCAACAGCACCCTCCGTGTCCTCCTGCTTCTTATCTGGATTATTCTCTGGGTGTTGTACTGGCTCACCGGTAGAACGCTTCTCGGCGGTGTCCTTCTGCTGACGATTGGAGTGATTGTGAGCATAGTCTTGATTCTGGCAAGTAACGAGTTATGGAAGCGTCAGACATTTGATCTGGTCGCTCGGTGATCACACGTCAAAGATCGAGACCGAGCGTTCAAGATTTTTGGCGGCTTGGATACATTCTCTCAATATCCCTGTCTTGTCCACGTCCATGGGCGCAAAGGCAGATACGAACCACACTCCTTTGTCAGTCCCGGCAATGAGCGTGACTGCTCCATCTGGGTTGATGGCCACAAATCCGTTCTTCTCTGTCAGTGCTGAGATGAAGTTTATGCCCTTGACCTGAAACGTCTGATTTTGGCGTTTCCATGCCTCCATGATCGTAGCAGTATCTCCGGGTGCTAAATTCATGTTTTCAGTTGTGTACACAACTCGCCCTTCATAGTCGAAGACACAGGCTCCGATGATGTTCTCATAATTGCTCATTGCTATGTCTATAGTCCTCTTGATGCGCATCATCACGTGATCCCTAATGTTATTGAGACTAATGCGCTGAAATAGATATGTTGGACGGATAAGCTCTCAATGTTTGGTGATTCTGATTGCTTTTGTCAGGAGGAGCAGGCGGCTATGGAGTTCATCACTGCTCACCCATGTAGAAAATCTGCCGTTATTGGTGTGCATCCCATGTCGCAGAGCAATCTCCTCTAACCGTTTGTCCTCGATTGGTGAAGACTCCAAGTTGTATACAAACCACTCACCAGAACCATTACGTGTTCTGCAGCGGATACTAATCTCAGTCCCGTTTTCAAGACTAATTCTAAATCTTCGTCCTATCATCTGCCGGATGTTGATATCTTCACCAAGGATACCTTGGATTACCGCCTGAGTGTAGACGGTAGCAGGGTTGGGTAGATATGCCCATGTCCAGAACGCATAAAAGAATATCATGATGGACACTGCAAGAAAGAGACCTACTGTATTGAATGAGGCCACGGTCTCAAAACCTGCGACCCACCCCGTTGGGACGGGTATATCCGGTGCTGGCCCGATCCAAATAATGGGTGCGTTATATAATATATATAGAGTCGCTGTGAAGGCTACCAGTATGGTTGCGAGGGCGATCTTCTGCCGATCGTGATACAGTGCCTGTGCCTGTTTCAAGAGGGGGTCCATTAATTAATTAGCCTCCAACACCTTTGTGTAAATCTCTCGTGCTTCTCGCCCGTGCTCCTTGCACATCTCAACGAGGACTCCCAGTAGTGGATGATCCGCATTGATTCGTATCGCGTAGAGTTTGGGCGTCAGTTGATCGATCATTATCATATTATCTTCCTGCAAATGCGAGAGGACTCCCCGGTACAGACTGCGCGATTTGCCGCTGTAGCCGATGAGGCGACTCAGTTGGACACCGCTGACACTCTTTGGGTATATATGAGCTAACGCCATGATGATGGCCCTTCTTGTGTCATTCAATGATGACAACAACTGGATTAGCTCGTATATTGTGCGGTCAGTGTCCGTATTCATAATACATCAATCCGACTATCTAGATTCTTGTGTGCAAAGCTGCACATCCGTATTTCCGCTCTATCATCAGGTAAGGTATGTGTCATAGATGTTCCAAGATATTTCATTGTATCGTATCAAGCACACAGGTCCGATCAGGGCATGTTGACATATCCTGGACTCGAACTCATGGATGATCCGAGAGACTGCTGATATGAGGTTCATCTGTCATATCGAAATATCGAATAGTGGTAAAACACGTATCATTAATAACCTTCTGTGTCATTTAACACCCAAGTACAATCAGTTATAGAGGAGGCTCATAACGATAATCGAATTTAGAAGTAAATACTTTGGTTGGCTTGCAGCTCTACTCATAGTTCTTGCAGGTTCTTGGTTACTACTGCCTGCAGGATATGAGACCCTGATCATGTGGTTGGCGCCTCAAATGGGAAACTATGTTCGCCCCACCATGATTATGGTGAATGCCATGCTTCTTAATCCATTGACAAACCCTGTAATGTTCGCAGTCTGGATCATTGGGGGTCTGATTGGAGGGATTATTGCTGGGACCAAGAAAGGCGGGTTTGTTGTGGGATTGATGACGTGGTTGGGTTGTCTGGCAGTACTTGTCTTCTCAGTCTTTCAGATGTTCTCTACTGGAATTGATATGGGCGCGATGCCACCAATTCCCCCAGGGTCTTCACTGCTTGATATCTTATCGATTCCTATCGTGAAAGATCTCATCTCGCAGCTTCTTCCCATGGCCTTTGGTGGTACAAGTATTTCCGATCCAATGGAGGTAATTGCACCCTTGCTAGTGTTTGTGATCGTACCACTAGCCACAGTCATTATATCTGCAATTCTAGGAGCAACAATAAGACAAAAGGTGGAGTTTTAAAATGAAACAACGATACACGCACGCATTTGCATTTATCTTAATTATAGCATTAGCCTTTGCGCCAGTCTTTGTCGCGGCAGGCCCCTCATTTGTTCCGGCCGATGGTCCAGACATGGATGATATCCTGACCGATCTGCTAGAGAATGGTGCCGAGTTAGCTGCTGTGAATATTGATTCTTCTGGAGTTCCTGCTGTCATTTATGGGCGGCTTGGGATTCCTACAAGTGCTCTGAATCTTGATGATCCCATGTTCGATGATTGTATTGCACTTGCCATGCTCGGTGTGAACGGGGAAATGCTCCCGTACCTCATGAATCTCATGGGCATGGACATGGGCGGCAGTTCTTCGAGCGGTTTCAGCGCTCTGCAATTTGGTGATGACTCTGGTCCGTCCGATATTCTGGACATGTTAGGCACAGAGTTCCGAATTGTTGGTGCTGCTTATCTCAACTTGCAAGAAGGTGTGGCAGCTCAGCGGATGGGATCCGTTCTATCCACATTGACTTCAACCTTCGGTTTTGGATTCTATGACATCTTCAGCATACGTGTTGACCAGAGCATGTTCCAAGATGAAAACATGACCCTGCCGTTTGACTCATTGGACCTTTTCATTTATGGCATAAACGCTGACTATGCAGCGACCTTTGACGCAGTTCTTAGTGTCTTCGGCAGTGGCGGCTTTGGTGACGCTATTGATAGATCCACATTCCTTGATGCAGCTTCTGGTGCAGCAGGGATGCTTGTCATTCCGGATATGCAGAGCTTCATCAACCTCATGGACGAGTTCATGGGTGGCGATGGTGGTGACGGTGGCAGCGGTGGAATGGCACTGGCCTCCGATTCTGGGTTCTCTAACCTATTCCCCGAAGGAATGCCCACTAACATAACGGGCCCACTTGGTGTTGGGGCTGTTGCATATATTGGTGATCAAGTTGTTTCCAGTAGCACTACTGAGATCGGTGTCGCGTCACTGATTGGTGCCACCAGCGATCTTACTCCGATGAATGGTGTCACCTCAATGGTGTTAGTGCATCTCCCAAGCACTTCGAATATCACATCTGTCACGCCATACGAAGATGGTTTCACTATGGTTGATGAGAATTCAAGCATGGTCATCTGGAATGCGACTCACTACGGCACTCAGAGCGATTACGTCATTCACTTTGACAGTGATGACTTTCCGCCACTGGTCACAATCGAACGGGAGTTCAGTCCGACCTCTACGACGCCTGGTGGTTCAACAACTGTCACCGTCACAGTGACCAATAAAGGGGATTCGCCCATCAATAACGTGACGATCTCCGATGTGGGTTTCCTATCATACTATACCACGATTTCCGTTTCTGGAGACACCACCAAGATGTTTACAACCCTTGGTGCTGGAGAATCGCAGAGCATGACCTACACGGTCACATTCCAGAACGAGGGAACCTACAAATTCGATGGGGCACAGCTCACCTATACCTACAATGGCGAGCAGTATTCCAAGGTCACTCCTGATGATGGATTCACTGTGATGCAGAGTGCTGGTGGGGTCTTCACCCAGATGATCGGTGATGGCTGGCCATACACTGGTGGGGTCATTGCACTCATCGCGCTTGTTGGTGTCTGGCAGATTGTTGGTATCTTCAAGCGAAGACAATAGGCTCTTTCGAATTGCTGGCTCTTTACGGGGCCAGCAATCCTGCTCTTTTTTGATTATCTTTATCTTGTAATCCTGCAATGTCTGTATGGATACTGATGTCGCTTAAGGATGAACTAAACGGCTTCCTGAAGGTTCCCGATCTCTTCTTTGGGATTCCGCCTCCGTCAGAGGGGCTTCCAGATGTAGGTGTGATAGGTGTGCCCTATGATCTCACATCAAGTTATTCTCCCGGCTGTCGTTTTGGCCCAGACGCCATTCGTCGGGCCACTACTGGTGTATGGTCTCACAGTCAACCATCCTTAGCAGGCATTTCAACTCCTACAGCACGTGGATTTCTCAGCAAGGCTATCACCCTTGAGGACGTTGGCGATCTTGAGGTTGATCTTCGACAACCCGAGCCAGCCATGTACGACATCTCTGATGCGGTCTATAGGGTCTCTCAGAAAGGGACCTATCTCCTCTTTCTGGGTGGCGATCACTTCATCACATATCCCATTGTTCGTGGACTGAAGCGTGGGTCGCCTGGGGAATACGGACTCATCTGGTTCGATGCGCATGCCGACTTTTATCCTGACTATGCAGGCTACAAGCTCTCCCATGCCACGACTCTCCGTCGTATCGTTCACGACAATCTTGTCACACCTCAAAACATAGCAGCCCATGATCTACGAAGTGCTATCTATTCTCAGATCGAAGAGTTGCTCGGCAGTGGGTCTTCTTGGATTGCAGACCTCAATTCCTTTCGGAGTGCTGTGATCGACATCGCCCAGCGCGTGGACGCAATCCACATTACTATCGATCTTGACGTACTTCGCCCTGAGGTCGTTCCCGGGGTGGCGCATCCCGAATCGGGAGGTCTCACGCCTGACGAACTGTTCGAGTTTCTACGAGTGGCCTTTGCAACAGGGAAGGTCCGATCTGCTGATATAGTGGAATTAAACCCATTACTTGATAAGACTGGGCTTGCTACTATCACAGCACGAGATGTAGTCAAGGAAATCCTTGCTGGATTTGCATATCAGAAGAGTTAAGTCAAGATAGACTGGCTTATTTCTTCAACTGACAAGTGCGCCTGAATTTAGGCCCAAGCTCTACAATAGAGGTAACAACAATGGTTGATTATGATGTAATCATTGCCGGTGCAGGCTCCGCAGGCAGCGTCACGGCATATACACTTGCTAAACGCGGGAGATCCGTGTTACTGATTGATCGAAAGGAACATGATATTATCGGGCTCAAGACCTGTGGTGATGCACTGGGCTCGCATCATATGAAAGAGCTCGCGGAACTAATTCAGCTCCCTGGCGTACCACGTGATGTGGTCGAGCACGATGTGACCGGAATCGATCTCATAGCTCCTGATATGGAACATCGTCTGAGGATGACCGGTCCCTCTACAACTGGCTACTCCTTCAATAGGCACAAGTTTGGCCAATGGCTCCTTGGGCTTGCAGAGAAGGCGGGGGCTGAGGTCATGGCCTCAACTCATGTAAAGAAACTGCTTCTCACGGACGGAAAGGTCTCCGGTGTCCGAATTCGCTCGTCGGACAGTGACAGTGATCGAGATCTCTCAGCTCATATTGTCATTGACGCGACTGGTGCTACCGGGATGCTCCGTCGTCAATTACCTGAGAGCACACCGATCGAGCGGACTATTGAAAAAGTCGATCAGATGGTCGCATGGCGTGATGTCTATGAGACCCCTGAGTATACTTTCGAGACCCCTGAGATCCTAGAGATCTATTGGAATCAGGAACAGACTCTTGGTGGTTATACGTGGGTCTTTCCACAGGGGCCAAACCGCGTCAATGTCGGTCTTGGATATATGATGCTTCCTGGTCACCGTGCACCGAAAGAGGTCTTTGACAGCTTCATTCGCACCACGTGGGACTTCATGAAGACGAAACTAAACGTGATCGACAGCAGTGGTGGTATTGCTCCAGTTCGTCGGCCCATTGACACCATGGTCGATGACAACTTCATGTTAGTTGGTGATGCAGCCTGTCAAGTGAATCCTGTTCATGGCGGTGGTATTGGCTCCTCAATGTTGGGTGGTGCCCTTGCAGGTCTGACAGCCTCTGATGCTCTTGAGGCAGGTGACACATCAATCGAGAGTCTGTGGTCATACAATCCTCGCTATATGCAGGCCTATGGCATCAAGCAGGCATCTTTGGACATTTTCAGATGGTTCCTGCTGAATATCACCAATGAGGACATTGACTTTGCATTCCGAAAGGGAATCATCAAGGGTGCGGATCTATTACATGTCAGTATCACTGGTAAGATGGACATCGGGATTGGTGACAAGTTCAAGCGGCTCGTTTCGGGAATCGGTAACATTCCCCTGCTTAAGCGTGTCAATCGGGTCGCCCACCTCATGGAAGATATCAAGGCTGTATATGCCGAGTATCCGGACTCTCCGGCAGGTCTGGCTGACTGGCAGAAGCGACTTGTTCCGATCTATGAGGCGGCTAAGAAAGCTTAGTTTGATCCTTTGTGTAAGGATGCTTGCTCACGAGCATCCTCTTTCTCTCTCTCTCATCTCTGGCGGTATGTTCTATGGCATCAGTCGAACAGGTTCGCCTGTCACTTGGTACAGCAATTCAGATGGGGCTCGTTGATGGGACTAAGGATCCTGATTTCACGACAGCATTCTTTATGACCTATTACAAGGGTCGTTGTGTTGCAAATTGTGCCTTTTGTCCACAGGCCCGTGAGAGCAGTAGCCATTCGGATCTTCTAGCCCGTATCGCTTGGCCAGTATACCAATTCTCAGATGCACTTGATCGATTGCGCACGACGGAGGGGTTTCTCCGTATTTGCATTCAGTGCGTGAACTATCCACATTTCGTTGACGATGTAGAGTTCATGGTGCGCCGGATTCGTGAGGTCTCTTCGGTTCCATTATCTGCCGCAACGGGCCCTGTGACACGTGATGAGATGCACCGCCTCAAGGACGCAGGGGTTGACAATATTGGAATCGCGCTGGATGCCTCTTCGCCTGAACTGTTTTCTCAGATCAAGGGTGAGGGTCGGCGCGCTCCATTTCATTGGGACTCACACATCGCTTCGCTCAAAGAGGCCCTTGAGATCTTTGGCTCTGGGAGCGTGACGACACATCTCATAATCGGGCTTGGTGAGTCCGAGGGTGAGGCATTAGGTTTTCTCAAGACGATGCTCGATCTTGGTGTCAGCGTTGGACTCTTTGCCTTCACCCCGATTCGAGGCACTGCATTAGAAAAACGCCCTCAGCCCCCGATATCGACGTATAGACGAGTACAGGTTGCCCGATATCTTCTCTTCAATGGTCTATTACCCGCATCGAAGATTCTAATTGATGATCGCGGCCGTATCACCGTAGATGCAAGTCCGGACTGGTTGCGTGAGACCCTCTCTTCAGGGGCTGCATTCAGGACATCCGGGTGCGTCGGGTGCAATCGTCCGTACTATAACGAACGACCACGTGGTCCACTCTACAATTATCATCGCCCTCTTGAGGGAGTCGAGGTAGAGGAGGCTCTTGAAGAGACAGAGTTGGTATGACATGGAAGAGATACGATTCATTGACCTTGAAGTGAATCCTGCTGCAATGAACATGGCAATCGATGAGGCGATCATGCTTGCTATGAGGGACGGCAAGGCTCCTCCCACACTGCGTATCTATCGCTGGCAACCATCAGCCGTGTCCATTGGAGTCTTTCAGGGTATGGAAGAAGAAGTGGATGTGGCATTCTGCCGTGAGCACGGCATCGATGTGGTCCGGCGTGTGACTGGTGGCGGGGCTGTCTATCACGATTATGATGGAGAGATCACCTACAGTATCATCTTGCCGCAGGGCCACAGGCTGGTACCTTCTGACATCATCGAGTCCTATGAGATTCTCTGCAAAGGGATAGTCGTGGCATTGGAGCGACTTGGTATTGAGGCTCAGTTTCACCCCATTAACGACATCGTGACTGGTGGGAAGAAGATCTCAGGTAACGCCCAGACCCGACGATACGGGACTGTTCTGCAGCATGGTACGACACTCATGGATCTTGATGTGGAAAAGATGTTCTCGATACTCAAAGTCCCAAAAGAGAAAATATCCGACAAGATGATCAAGGATGTCAAGCAACGGGTCATATCTATTCGTGATGTTCTTGGCCGAGATGTTGAGATGCGTGAACTTAGAGATGCATTGGTCGAAGGCTTTTCCTCGGCGTTAGGAGTGAAGCTGGTCGCAGGTCACCTCTCAGAGTCTGAGAAGCAGACCGCTAAGGATCTTGCACGCGCAAAGTATTCCAGCAAAGACTGGAACTTTTCGAGGTGATATGTTGTATCGCGCACAGTACAAAGTCCCCGGTGGAAAACTCATCAAGGTTCAGGTGACTCTCTCGGACGCCACGATTCAGCAGATCCAGTTTACTGGTGATTTTTTTCTTCACCCAGAGTCTGCTCTTGTTGGCCTCGAAGAGGCTCTTATCGGTGAGCAGGTCGATGAGACCTCACTGAGTGAGCGTATTGATGCATTTTTCAGAGAGCAGGGCGTTCAGGTCATTGGTTGTTCGGCGCAAGATTTTGCGCATGTCATTGCTTTGGCATTTTCTACCACTGCATCTTCCTCTTGATTGAGAATATTTTCACTATTCAGGTACTCTGCAAACGCTAAAATAGGATTGTACCTTTTGGCTGCTCGATAATAATGACCGAAGAATGGTACCTATCAGATAAAAAGATCCGGAAGATCGACACCGATATAGCGAAGTTCAAACGGGATCTCAATTCTGTTGAAGCCGAACTGACCGGGATTAGTGCACGCATCGATGGCGAGATCGAGGACTTACGTAAGACTGCTGAGAGCAGACGTGAAGCATATGAATCAATGCGCCGCCGTATGAAAGAAGCCGAAAAGGATTGGCGTTCCGCTGACAAGGCCTACAGCAAGGCCAAGGGTCAAAAATCTTCTAAGATCAAAGACTTGCAAAAGCGCGCAGATGGCCTCAAGAAGAGGATTCGCTCAGCTGAAGACGCACGCAAAAAGCGAATTCGTGAGTTAGAGCGTGAGAAAGAGAAGGAAGTCGAAAAGGCCAAACGCAAAAAGGAGAAAGAGATGGAACGCAGGAAAAAGGAAGAGGTTGCCCGCGTCGAGAAGGAGAAGCGCAGAGAACTCGGTCTCGATTGATGTTTAATCCCAATCATTCTCGTGATCGTTCGAGAAGTACCGCAATGCGGTCTTCTCTTTCCTCTTTTTCTACAAACTTGGCTCTCTTCCAGCCCTTGCTGATTTTCTTAGCCAGTTCCTCGTCAGTCACAAGAATCTCAAGTTTCTTATCGATCTCTATTCGATCAAGTTCATATGGTATGACCCGAAGGATAGTTTCCTCTTCCAGTCCAATTGCATCAAAGGTCCGGTTTACCTCCATTGAGTTGTCTCCTCCTCTTGCTTTTTGTGATCCATTTCCTGAAGTATGATCTCTCCAAGACTATCACTGATGATGAACCTCTTGCCGTCTACTGGATCTACTGCTATTGATGCGCCTTTTCCGTTGATGGGAAGCCGATACAATACCTCCAAGCTCTCGGCGTCAATGATTTGCATCGTGTGGTCTTCTGAGGCGGTCAGGATTTTGTTGTCGTGTGCCGACCACACCAAGTGCCTAATCCACCCTGTATGAACTCTCTGTTTTCTCAGTTGCTTTCCGGTCTTTGCATCCCAGATGATTAGGTCTCCTTCTGTTGTCCCCGCCACAATCTTTGTATCATCCGGGCTCCACGCAATGCTCCTGAGTTTTGCATCTATTGGCTCGGATTGCATGACAATCTCGTGGATATCTCGACGAGTTACAATTGTCACTACTCCGCGTTCATCCGGGTGTACTATCTTGTCGCCTTTATGGCTCCAACTCGTTTCTATGATTGGTATTTTCACAGTCTTTTCCTGTTCGATAAGATCCTTTTCGGGATTATAAATAATAATTTTTCCGTCCAGTCCTGATGTGAGGATAACATCTTCTGAAGGGTGCCACCACACAGTCCGGACAATTCCCTCGTGGATTTTCCTTCTATGTGTTGATATGATTGTTCTCAGGTCTTCGGAGAATTGGCATAGGATGACCTCCCCCTGTGACGAGCTTATACTGATCCGGTTCCCCTCTTTTCTCCAGCTACATGAGATCAACCAGTTGTCAACAAATTTATTTTCAAAAATCACTTCATAGGTTTGCAGATCCCAGATTCTAAACCAACCATCATCGCTCACAGTTGCAAAATGTTTTCCATCAGGTGACCATTCCACGTGATCGACCCAGTATGTTGTTGGTCTGATTTTAATTTCTTTTTTAATTGGCAGGAACCGAAAAGTGAGACCGACTGGTTGTACGGAATAGGCTGTTCCGAACTCGGTACTATAATTCAATGTTACTATATTCGGCTCTGCAATCGTGGTTGGGGGTTCCTCGATCCACAAAATCCCCTTATTCCTCTGAGCAACAACTATGTTCTTGTCATCCGCCCAGACACGAAGGATCGGTTCTTTATCTAACTGAATCGTTTTAGTATCTGGTCCTTCCTTATCCTGAGTCGTTTCAATATTATTTGATTCTATATTCCAGATGAAAATCTGTCCCGTTACATTGCCAACAACAAGTCTATTTCCCGACTTGCTCCAGACAGGGGGTGCATGTATTCCTACTGGCCCTTGAATCTGCCCGGTGATTTTTATTTTATTCTCGTCCTGAATCCTCCAAATAAGTATCTTGCCATCCGCCGATACTGAGGCAATAAGGTTTCGAATGTGGTTCCATGCTACACCTGTCACTGCTGCTTTATGGTCCTTGAGTTCTATTAGGCACTCGCCAGTCTTTACGTTCCATATCCGTACAGTTCTATCCGCAGAGGCTGATGCAATATATAATCCGTTTGAACTCCACGCGATTGACATCACTCCTCGGCTATGACCCTCAAGTCTTTGCTCAACTGTTCCCTGCCAATGGTTCCAGATGATGACAGAACGATCATCTCCTGCCGAAGCAACACGTTTGCCATCAGGTCGCCACGCAATATCATTGATGTATCCCTTATGGCCCTGCAAGATTTTTAGATGATGCCCCGATTTGGCGTCATGTAGTCTAATTGTCGTATCAATGGATCCAGTTGCTACTATTGGAAGATCGGGATGCCATGCCACTGCTCCGACGATCTCTGATTGAGCATCTGAGACCCGGATCAGTACTTTCCCAGTGCTCTCGGCGACAATCTTCGCAAAGCCCCTGTTCTTTGATATTCTGTACATTATCTCACTGATTCTTGCCAGTGTTGCATTATCCGTTTTTAGCGATGTAATCCTGTCAAGGATACGGTCGTGTAACAGATTTGCAAGGTATGGATCATATTCTACAATTTTTATTATGTCGCTCATATTGCAATCGTGATGACTGAGGAACTCTTCGTATAGTCCGACCTCCCAATCTGTGTCATAGATAGTCTTTTTCTTCTTGAGGCAATCAATAATCAGATTTGCAATGCTGGCGTGAGGAAACCTGTAATATGCATCTAAATTATGAGTGTGCTTTATGATATCTCCCGAGTCTGCATACGCATGCAGTACTCTCTCAACGTTCGTGCAATCTCTCAAGAACTCCAAATTTGACAGGAACGATTCGGATACTGCAATCTCAAGTTGTGAGAATCGTGCCAGTGTGCCAAGTATCTTTGTGACTTTGACTTGGCTCATGTCTTTCAAGATATCTCTGACAGGATCATTTCGAACCACGACCTGCGCGTGTTCATGGAATAAGTGGGTCGTCAATGCATCACAAACATCCACCTTCCCCTCTGACTGTTTGATAGTTTCTATCTGGAAAAACAGCTCCCACAGTGTATCTCTCTGGAGCTTGGCCAGTCTTCTTACTGCCCTCTCATTGCCATCGACGTATCCTTTCTCTATTAGCCTGTCGACAATCTCATTCATTATGACCTGCGTATCATTTTCATCAATGGTGATCATAGGTATCTGACCAAGCAGATCGACAAACTCCTGCTGTGGCCGGCTTCTACTGAGGAGCAGTATGTGAATGCGATTCTTGTATCGAGATGCGATAGTCTTCACAGTTCTAAGCAGCTCGTTCGCAATTGATAATTTTAAATGGACATCATCGACGATCAACAGGACTCGTGATGATTTCTTAGTTTTGAGAAATGTCTCCAGTCGTTGTGCGAGTGATGTCAGTATATTTGCATCGAGAAATGACACGTTACGGTAGTATACCTCCCACAGATTTCCAGCCATAGTAAGGCCAAATGAAAATGCGATCGTCGTCTTGCCCGCACCTGATGGTGCCATCAACAATTGTGCTGTATTGGCCTCTAAATTTTCTGCAAGTTTATTCAATATCGGCGGTCTCTCAACAATGTAACCATGCATAAAATCAACAAGACTTGGATACGGTGTTCTGAAAAACATGGGCTGTTCTGTTAACTCGGTATTTTGATCACGCTCGAAACCTGTGATATACGACCAGATGGAGTGGAACTCATGCAATTGTATTTGGTCGTACTTCTGTTCGATCTGTGCAAGTATCTTTTGGATAATATCTTGCAGGTCGTGGATCTCCTTCTTGATGCTGTCTTCTTCTGCCCGGATGCCATGGAGTTCCTCGATCGTCTGATTGAACATCGCTCTTGTAAAGATCAGTCCCAATTCAGGGGACTCGCTGTAGATCCCCACCATCTCTTCCCATACTATTTCTGCGATGATCTCTGCATGGTTCTGTGGGATATTCTTTCCTATGATCCATTCAGTGATGGCATTACTACTTGTTGAGGTAATCAAATCCCTCAGTACTTCCTCATCCAATTTGATGAGCTGCGAGATCACTTTCTTGTATCTCTCTACCTCTGAGTCGGGGATTGTGATCTGTTTGGCGGCCGCATTAAATACGGCTTTTACACTGAGTCGTTTCTTAATCATATCTACAAGTGGCAATAAGAAGTCCGACATCTCGACCCACGGTTCGACGAACTCCGTTACACCGACCACTGCCTCATGGACATAACGTGCACCTACGGCAATAGAACAGAGCGTCTGCTTGAAGGCTCCACCGATATTGATACTTCCCAACACTCCCCTGACGGAATTAGCAATGGCTGTCGCCTGTCTGAATAGCCTCTCAAGCGGATTTCTCATTCTGGTCTCCCTCGTCAATGATTTAATTGTCTTCGATTAAATCGACGATCGCTGTCCTTTGCTTTGATGACAGATTCTTAATCCCAAATATCACAATGACCAGTATTGCCAAGATTGTGATGACCACCATATGGAATATCTCATTAAAAACAAAACCTGTTTCTATTACGATCGCAATGCCCGCCGCATTTTCCATGGCGTGGTACAGAGTTGGAACGACCAGATTTCCACGAGCCGAGTTATAGAGCCAAGTCATTATAATGGTCACAAACACAGTTTCGATCACAAAGACGCTCACCGATCCAAACACCTTGAGCATCTGACTATCTTTGACCAAAAAGTGGGGCCAATGCCAACCTGCCCACATGAGACCTACAATGATACTTGAGATGAGTGCGTTATGCCTTCCCTGAAGTTCCGGCAAGGCGAATCCACGCCAACCTATCTCTTCCCATACGTTCATGAGGACTGACGAAATCAGAAGCGGAATGATCGTTACCCAGTTTATCAATGTGAGATCATAGACCGCTCCAAATGCAATTACAATTCCCAAGGTGCCGACGAACAGCAAAAGAGGAATCATCAGAGATAGAACTAACCACACAGGAGCGCACTTGCGAGAGAACGCACTAAACAAGAATTTTGATCTCTCGCCATAGTACTGTCTCACAACAAGTATTGCTGCAATAGTGGGAGAGAGTCCACCTAAGGTCATCATGATCGAGAGCAAGACCGGGTTGTCAGGGATTATCCCATATGATGATAACACCCACGGCAGAAAGCATACTCCACCAATGAGCAAAGTTACAACATAGAAAATTCCCGCCTTTTTATCCTCATCGCGCATAATACTCAGCAACGTGATTTTTAACGGGATTAATAAATCTCATGTAAAGATATTTGTCCCCTGCACACCCGACCTGTGCCAAATTCATTGTATTCCCATCATTTTTGCGGAGATACTGCCGTTGACTACTTCTCAGGAAGAGTGAAATATTACAACTTTATTACTTGAGGTTTGAAACAATTGATTTACCTTGTCCTGCCGACTGGGTGATGGAGACGGAATCTATGGCACTGAATGCGTACTTTACAATAGTTCTACTGGCTATTGCTCTCTTCTTTATCGTCTGGGGCCTCGGTTGGCTCCTTGAGAATCTATCACATCGCGCTCTACAGACCACTCGGGACATCGGTTCGCGTGCGTGGCGGCTCTTAGTCGGTCCGGGTGTCGCGCTTCACGAGTCGTCCCATGCGCTCGGCTGTGTCTTCACGGGCACGGAGATCGTGGAGTTCAAGCCCATCAATATTGAGGTCACCGATGACGGAGTCATTCTTGGCTATGTTCGACACAGGGTACCCTCCAGCCCTATTAAGGGCGCAATCATCGGACTCGCTCCGGTTGCGGTCTCTCTAATACTATTGGTGTTCTTTGCCTTAGGTGCAACGTATCTAGTTCCGGGAACCCCTGGAATTGGAGGCGAGGCATTGCAACTCTTGCAGAATCTGATCTCCCTCAAGGCAAATCCGACCCTACTGAACGATCCTGTATATCCCCTTGTTGCGATCTTTGGTTTCGTGTACGAGTTCATCTACACCTTTGCGGGTCTCACTGTAGTAAATCCACTCTTCTGGATCGTGGCGTTTCTCGCAATGACAATAATGTTCTCCAACGCCCCCTCCGATGTGGATATCAAGAACTCGGCCACTGGCTTGAAGATCATCCTGATCTTTGATCTTGTGTGGTTGATCATAGCCTTTCTATTCCCTGTTGCGGGCTGGGCCCTGTACGGTATCTTCGAACTCATTGCTGTGATGTGGGCTCTCTCTCTCGGTTTTGCAATCGTTGGCTTTGGACTGTTTTTGCTTATTGCCGGAATGTCACGGATTCAGTATCCCTATAACATCCTGCCGTTCATTGTCTGCCTTCTCACAGGTGTCCTTCTCTTGTTCGGGGGTATTGGTACTCCTGCATTTCAGACAGTGGTCTCCATTGGTGCCTTTGCAGCAATGATCGTTCTTCTCATGCTTGTCAAAGGATCACGACAGCGAACTATCTGAGGGAGTTAAGAGCACAAAAAAGAAGAGGTCGCAGGTTTCGAGGGTCGGAGTGGTCCGCCCTCGTCCTGCATTTGTTTTGAATATTGTACTAACTTGTCTGTTGTTTTGGCTTCACGAATACAACATACATTACTCCAATGACTACGACTACGAGAATGATTCCCAGCAGGATCAGCAAAGGTGTGATATCTGGGGGTGCCGGCTGAGATGTAGTCGTGTTACTTGTACTGGGTGTTGTAGTAGTTGTTGTGGTTGTATTCGATGTGGTCGTGGTGGTTGTAGTGGTCGTCTGTGCGGCTATGACGGTGTACTCGTAGTATTCTGACCCGTTGAGCAGGGTGGATGTCTTGCCATAGGTGTCATTTGCAGTCACATAGAACTTAACAGTAGCTCCTTCTGCCTGTGCTGCTATTGTTGCATTGTATCTATTGTCTGCCGTCACGGACATTTGAACAAGTGTCCATGATCCATTATCCACACGGTAATGTAGCATCACCAGCGAGAGGCTTGGATCCTCGGCTGAAACCTCGACGGAGACATTGTCCTCTTCAGTCGGTGCGTGTGGAGAATAGGCGAGCCCACTCAATTCCGGTGCGGGATCGGTGTAGAGATAGACATCATCAAAGAGGATTGTCAAGTTCCCGTTGGTTTCAGTATTAGCAACAAGTGACACTCCGGTGATCGTGTCATTGACAGTCGTATTGAAGGCCATGCTGAAGTCGTGATAGAGGTCTCGTTGGAGATTGAGCCATGTTCCGGTGGTGTTGACTTCAGGAACGACAATATACTTGTCATAGTTCCCGGAGCTCTCGACGGGACTTCCATTAGCAAGAACATAGCCAATGCCGCCAAGATGCTCAGTATAGACGCCAATCATGATGTACTCATCGGTCAGACCGGAGAACGATATTAGTTTCCAGTTCAGATCAAAATATAATTCGGTCTGATTATTGATTGGGATATTTCTGATAGTCTGATATATTGAGACATCTTCCTCGTTCGATAGTGTCAGGTTGGCCGCCTTACTCCCCGTTTTTGCATCATCTGTGACAGTGATATTGGGGGTAGTTCCAACTTTACAGTCATCCCATGAGATGACCTCGGAGCCTACCTCTCCCTGATCTTCGTAGCTCATATCGTTCAATGATGCGGAAACAAAAGCCATCTCATCAAATAGGACACTAATGCGACCTTGACTATCATGTGCATAGACTTCTATTTGGATCCGTTTCACATAGACATCATTTGTTGAATTGACGGCTCGAATGTCTTCGAACACGCTTCGGTTAAAGAAATTCCATGTTCCAGTCGTGTTGAATCCTGTTGCATTGATGAATAGGTCTCCTGGTAATCCAATGGCTGGCATTGCCTCTCCGTAAGAGAGCATGTAGTAGACATTGAAATCCTCATCTGTTCCATTATGGCACTCGGCTCTGACATAGGCATAGACGTGATCGCTTAGGTGTTGCACGTCGTCCAATTGCCAATAGAATGTGAAACGACCAGGGTTGAGATCTGTCAGTCGCTTGTCAATATTAGTCCGAAGGTTGGCATAGCTCTCGTAGCCCGTTGTAGCAGCAGTCATATTTATGCTCCAGTCCCCTTCGTGGGCAGTGGAGCTCTGAACAATATCTGCGGCATTATACGAGGTCCATGTCCATTGATTCCCAGTACCCGTGGCCTCAAAATTACCGTGATTGACAGAACCACCGAGTTTGACATCTGTGTCATTGAGCAGGTTCATGTCATCAATAAATACTCGGAGATAGTCAGCGGTCTCAGAGTCCAGATGTATGTTAATTAAACGAAACTGTGTTGGGGTCTCATTAAACGCTTCCATGAAGTCCCGTGTTAGATTGTGATCAAATGTCTTCCATGAGTCAGTCCCATCATTAATTATAAACCGTGTATTGATTGAGGAGTTTACAACTACTGGAGAACCGGACAGGTAGTACCATAATGTCTTTGTCCATGTCGATGCCATTCTCACTTCGATGTAAAACACATCACCATCGTCTGGTGCGGGATTCTGTGCAACATAGTAATCAAATTTCAGGGTTGTATTGATGGGGTTGTTCCAATACGGCCAACTAGTTTGAGTGACTACCAGGTCCGATGAACGTTCTGGATCATTTGTGCTTGTCTGCATTCCCAACGATCTTGACCCCTCGTTTACGGGATCCGGCGAGGTCGCATACCACGCAAACCGTCCTTTGGTCGCGGTGGTATAATAATCAGAAGGCATATGTGGATCGTTCCACATCTCCATATCTCCGTTAGCAATATGGTTGGACTGCCACGAGACCCTGCTAAGATTGGTCTCAGAACGAATCATCTTGTTGTCCAAGGTTGGTCTGTTCGTCATGGGCTGTGATGTTTCTTGCCAATTATTTGCAAACATTGCAGAGGTCATAGAAAGTATCACAAGAACCAGGATAAGTGGAAGTGGTCTTTGATATCGTTTGCTCATCGAATCAACTCTTTCTTAATTCGCATGGTGCGGACTTTTTCCAAAAAGTATACCATTTTTAATCCTATTCATCACGTAGAATTTCTTAATGCGCTCTTATACGGACTCTTTCCTTCATCTTTGATGTGTCCGCATAGGACTGTGGCGTCTGGAGGGATCATTGAGAATCCCGGGCCTCCTCTGCCTTACAACTGCGGCACATGTTGCATCCGGAATCCCAATGATCTCTAGCCATGTTGCCTTTGTTGCACCACATCAATCATGTTGCTTTGGACGTTGAGTCACAAAGTACACAATGAACAACGCAACCAGTGCTCCGATTATGCCAAGTGCAATGAGTACCATAGTGAAGTCTGGAGGCGTGGCTGGTGAAGTGGTGGGTGTAGTACCTGAAGTGGTCGAGGTAGTTGTCGTGGTAGATGTTGTCTGTGCCTGTACAACTGTGTATGTATAGTACTCTGTTCCGTTGAGAGCTGTTGTGATCTTACCATAGGTGTCATTTGCTGAGACATAGAAATCAATTACCGCCCCCACGGATTGAACCGGAATGGCCCCTGTATATTGATCATTAGATGCCTCTGTCATTGTGACCTCTGTCCATGTGCCATTATTGACGCGATAGTGGAGCAGCACGTTGTCCAAGCTCGGGTCTACCGCCACTACCGTGACGGTCACAGCATCATTCTGAGTAGGTGCTGTTGGAGTGAACTCAACCCCACTCAGTCCGGGTGCAGTATCTGTGTAGAGGTAAATGTCATCAAACAGGATCGTGAGATTTCCGCCGGTCTCGGTACTGGCACAGATATAGACCGTTGTGATAGAACTATTGATTGTTGTATTGAATATAGTCTTGAAGTCGTGATAGAGGTCGCGTTGGAAGTTCAGCCATACGTCTGTTGTATTGGCCTCGGGGACCACGATATATCTGTCAAATGATCCTACGCTTTCAACGGGACTATTGTTTGCAAGGATGTAGCCTATGGACCCACCATAGTCCTGTTCCACACCAATCATGATATATTCATCAGTCTGACCCGAGAATGATAATAACTTCCAATTAAGATCAAGATACAGTTCAGTCGAATTATTGAATGCCATGTTCTGGAGCTCTTGATACAGATCTGTTGTTTCTCCATTCGTGATGGTCAGATTGGCGGCCTTGCTTCCCGTTTTGGCATCTCCCGTGACGGTAAATTCCGGATAGTCCCCCTGATGACAATCGCCCCATGCAAGAACCTCTGATCCGATGTCCCGTTGGTCCTCATAGCTCATGTCGTTCAGGTTTGCTGCGACAAATGCCATCTCATCAAAAAGAACACTGATACGACTTTGAGCCTCATAGGCATACACGAGGAGAGTGACTTTCTGCACGATGAGATCGGTTGTCGTGTTGACTGCGCGCACATCTTCAAAGACGCTTCTGTTGAAATAGTGCCATGCTCCGGTCTCATTGAATCCTGTCGCATTGATGAGGAGGTCTCCTTGCCCACCAATTGTTGGCAACGACTCGCCATAGGACAGCATATAGTAGACATCAAATTCGGCATCTGTACCGTTTGAACATTCAACATGAACATAGGAATAGACATCATTGCTCGAATGTTGCAGATCATTCAGTTGCCAGTAGAAGGTAAACCGATCGGGATTGAGAATGCTCAGTCGTCTTCTGACATAAGTGTCCATGGTTGCCCGACTACGAAAACCTGATGACATTGCCGTGAGGTTTGCGCTCCACGATCCCTCGTGAGCCATAGAGCTTTGAACTATATCAGCAGGATCTTCGGTTATCCAATACCATGAAATACCTGTGCCAGTGGTCTCAAAGTTACCGAAATTAGTGTCCCCTCCAATTTTGACTTCTGTCCCATTGAGAAAATGCACATCGTCGATGTATGCTTGAAGGTAGTCATTTGTGACGCTGTTCAAGTAAAAATTGAATTGATCGAATTGAGTTGGGATCTGACCAAAGGCATCGATGAAATCACGTGTCAGGTTTCGGTCAAGTGTCTTCCACGAGCCCAGAGTGGAATTAATTATGAAGTAGGCATAATACGAAGAATTTGTCCTGTCTGGTACACCTGATAGATAGTAGTTGAGATATCTGGCTCCTATTGATTCCATTGTCACGGTGAGATAGAATGCATCTGCATTAGTGCCAAGATTGGGATTTTGATCAATGTAGTAATCGACCTTTAGGGTCGTGTTTGCGGGATTGGCCCAATAGGTCCACTGTTGTTTTGAGATTCGTAGTTGCGCAGGGTGGTCAGAATCGATGGCCTTCGCCCGCATTCCTAAGGAACGTGATCCCTCGTTGACAGGTTCAGGAGTCGTGGCATACCATGCCTTTGTTTCGCGGGTTCTATAGGTCGAGAAGTCTGTCGGTCTATGGGTGGTCGCCCATGATTCCATATTGCCATTTGCGATATGATTGCTCCGCCATACCTCTCTACTGAGGTTGGTCTCGGCGGGAATAAAATTCAGAGGCGGTGAGGCCTGTTCTCTGTTCGATGATGATGGTGATGATGATGCTTGGCGATCATGTCCAAATGTTGCCAACGGTATTGAACTAATCATGATGATAATGACAAGTAGCGAAAAAAAACCAAGATCTCTCTTATGCATAAAAATCAACTCATTATTGAATCATTATTGATTAGTCTATAATCACTTCATTCTCTTTTAGTTCTATCTCTCAATTTCTATATTTTTGAATAAAATCACTTGCCCGTGTCGGTCTTGTATTCGCATAGTGTATCATGGGCCTCGAAACTGTCATCCGAAGATCATACGTGTACTAGTCAAGATCATACGTGTACTAGCATGGTCCTAGTACACGTGTAAAAAATGACCCCTGATATAATGTGTCTACAGGCCATTTCAAGGCAGTTTTTGGAGCGATTTTGCTATGATACGTGTACTAGCAGTGTTCGAGTACACCAGCGATTTGGGTAATACCTAAGTTAATATGTGTTCGAGCCAGTTCCTATATTCGGGTATCAAATATGCCGAAGATTGATCTTGTACGCCGACCTTCCCTCATCACTCCTCGTCATTTGCTGCGGTATGTCTTCTTCACCGAGATGCAGGTCGAGCAGGCCTCAAAGATTCTCAATGAAATCGTGCGGAATGGTGGAGTAGTACCCGACTCGGAATGGGAACGTTTTGTTCTCTCTAGCAGAGGTCTCTATGTGAAAGTGATGCGCAAGCTCCGCGATGTGGGAATAGTGGAGAAACGCATGGGGCAATACCGATTGACCAAGGACCTCTCCCATTCGCTCTCTAAGATCGCTCAATACTGGAACGAGATTGTTGATTCGTTTCAGGCTGGGGATCGAGCTATTGCCTTCTGATTAGCTGACACACCTGTTGCCAGTCCGCCATCGGATTACATTTGGAGCCGTTTTCCAGAAACACTTTTCTAAGCCGAAGCCTTATGAATGGCTTTGTATAGCATTAGAACTGGCTGAAGAGAGGACAGACAAGTTTTATACTCAGCTTCGACATTCATAACATAGCTAAAGTCTTGAGGGTGCGAGATGCCTGACGATAAATTGACTGAAGAGGATAAGGCCACTATTTTAGATGCTTTTCGCGATGCTTCATTGAGCGATGAAGATATCCAGCGGCTGGCTACTGGTGATGATAGTTCAAGTGGTGCGCTTGCCACGATGGATAGTAGGGAGGATCTGATTACTGCTGCTGCTTCGGCTCTCGAGTTCGTTGAAGGTCTCGACATGGGCGATTCAAAGGCAGAGGAGGCCTCAAGTGACGATGCTATGGCTGGTTTTGATGGACTACTCAGGCGACTTGAGGCATTGCGTTCTGAGATCGCTTCTCTACAACGAGGTGTAGTTGGAGTATTTGCTGCCCAACTGCTCACATTTCGAGGTAAGGTCGTTGAACTGAAGTCTAAGATCTCTGAAGAGATGGTTGACAAACTCAAGATGCAGTTCTTCAAGAGCTTCATTGAGACCACCTTTGTAGATATTGTCGATAACGAGTTCGCGTCTCTTGAGAAGGAGCTCGTTGACAAGATTGTGGCGCAGACTCAGGAGAAATTCAAGGAATTTGCTGAGCGCGTCAGGCAGTCCGAGATTGATCTTCGTACTGCAATTGTTGAGCAACAAGATATCGTTCGTTCGTTCATGCAGTCGCTTGAAGAAGAGGCCGCTGCTGTACAGGAACAGCTCAAAGAGAAAGATCTTCGGATTAAGAGATTGGAAACTGAGGTCAAGCAGCTCCAGCAGCAACTGGACGCGGGTGCTGCTGCGGGCGTGGACATGGATGAGATGCGTCGTAAGATCTCCAATCTCGAGGATCAGGTGTCCCGGCTTCAAGATGAATTGGCACGGAAAGAGGCAATCATCAAGGCGCGCACCGAAGAGGCTCAGGCAGCCCGTGCTGAGACCGAAGAGATTCGCATGCAACTGATCGAGGCGAACTCGCAGATTGAGGCATACAAGACTGAGAAGGCCTCGCTTGTTGCAGCCCCTGCGCATTCTGATGCAGAATTTGAGGCAATGGCCGAGAAGCTTACCTTACTGGAGCAATCAATGGCTGAGAAACGGCACGAGATCGAAGAGTATACTGCAAAGATTCGTGATCTTGAAGAGCGTCTGGAAGATGAGCAGAAGGAGAAGGTCGTAGCGGAGGAACTTGCAGCAAAGCGTCTGAGCGAACTGGAATCTATTCAAGATAAGATCACTCACATCAAAGACCTCGAGGAAAAGATCTACAATCTCGAGCAGGACATCAAGACCCTTGAAGAAGAAAAGAATATCATTGCCATGCAACGTGAGGCTTATGAGAAGGCCACCCGCCTCATGGAGAAGGAGCGCGACATGGCCTTAGAGGCACGTGATCTTGCAAATGAACGCGCTCAACGTTACATTAAGGTACTAGGCATGGAGAACAATACGAAAGTCTTGCTTCTCGTTGACGAAGTTGGTTCCATGACCTTTTCGGATCTCGGAAAAGCCTTAGGTATCCCCGCAGGCCTTGCAGCCAAACATGCTCGTGAACTCGAAAAACTGGGTGTGTTGAAGGTTGAGGATGACCGGGCTATTTCTACGTTGAAGCAGCTCGATATTAAAGAAGGAGAGGTCAAAGTAGACTAAGACTCGTTCAAGCCTCTGCCTCTCCTGTTTCAGTGGTCATATGGTTCTTCTACTATGATGGTGCAAATTAGGTGTGGCTACCAGTTGCTCGGTTCTTTATGGCCCAGACTGCAACAATAACGGCTACGGTCGTGATCACGCCTGCTGATATGAGTATCATTGTTGTAGAATCAATAGTATATGGGATTGCATCAGGGTGTGGGGTAGTACCAGTTCCCGTTGTGCTGGTAGTCGTTGTAGTGACGGTTGTTGTAGTGATTGCTGTAAAGACAAAACGAGCATGACTCCACGTTCCCTTTGAGTTCTGTGCATATACATCAAGAGTGTGCTCGCCTTCAATATTTGGAATTTCTGTTAATACCGTTGAATTGGCCCCCTGATCCCACGAATATTGCACGGTTGTTGGTACTTCGCTGAAGAGAATCTCAGGGATAGTTCCCGCCCTCATGTGGGAGGTATTCGCATACCCTCGAATCTCAATCTCGATTGGTCCGTAGTATGGCAGTTGGTACTTCTCCACCTCTGTTCCATCAGGTTTGACCGAGGTCATATTGATGGCGTTGGATTGAACATTCACGCGGAAATAATGGTAATAATTCCCGCCCCACGGATTACTGTATAGAGGTGCTCCCGCTCCACCAGTGATAACGTGAACAACACCATTGACGGTGAGTCTGTTGAAAAGATGATCATGTCCTACTGCAAAAAGCGTGACGTTCTTGTCCTCGAAGAGTTGTTGCAGTGCAGCCTTGTTTGTCTGGTTCACATCCATTGCGCTGCCAATGTGTTTTAGGGGATAGAGTGGTCTGTGGGCAAAGACAAACTTCGTTCGGCTCCCAGCAGCAGTCAGATCATTGACCAACCAGTTCCATTGTTCGCCGCGGATCTGTCCTTCATACCCCTTTTCTTCACTATTGAGTATGGTGAAATGCACACCCGCAAAGTTGAACGATAAATACAGATTGGGTTCATTAAACTGTTCAAACGCATCAAGGAAATATTGTGGTCGTGGCGTTCCCTGTGAATCCTGATAGTCATGGTTTCCTATGACCGCATAGATGGGCACATAATGTCCAAGCCTATCTGAAATATTGGTGAATTTCGACCAAGTGTTCCAGTTGGTGGAATCACTTGTTGATAGTGAATAGATATAATCCCCAGTCATGACCACGATATCGGGATCTTCCGCAATCACCTGGTCAATGATCTCACCAAGCACTGCTGGTTGCTCTGGTGCTGTATCGCTGCCCGGCCTGTTGTCCCCCAGAATGATCAGCTTGAATGGTTGACCATCAGCAGGTGCGGTCTTGAAGTGATAGATTGCGCTGGTCGTGCTGTTGGAACTCACACGATAGTAGTAGGTAGTATTAGTCTTGAGATGATCTATATCCGCCTTATGGGTGACCGATAGGGTCGAGTTGACACTGCTCATGTTTAGATTGCTGTCTGTATATCCAAATTCCACTACTGTGTCTGACATTCCGTTAGTCTTCCACATGATCCTCACAGATTGATTTGTGACCAGATGGACTGTCGGTCCGCGAATGATCGTCACTGTGTCTGCAAGCTTGTGCTCGGTACTTGATGAAACTGTTGGCATAATGGGACTCTTCGAGTGAGTGAGACCCATGCTTGTGATCATGATGACTGCTACAAATATCGGCAACAGGCGTTTGATTGTCATTTGAATCAGATAATAGTATCAGTTGGAGAACAAAAGATTATTGGCCTGTTCTTGTCACTTGAGTTGCATAGGTTCGCTATTCTCCTGATAGGTTGTGTTACGAATGTGTGACTTGCTCGGCCTCTCCTTTAATCGATCTGTGAATGCACGAATATCGCTGGATGTCTTTCAACAAGCAGGACGCGAAAATCCTGACGGATGGGGCATTGCGGTCTATCCACACGGCCACCTCCAAATATACAAAGAACCACGACCTGCTGACTCAAGCAAGCTCTATGATTTTGTCGAATCGCATCTGGAGTCTTCAATATTCATCTCTCATGTCCGAAGGACAACACGAGGCCGTGTGAGCTATCTCAACACGCATCCATTCTATCGTCAGGTCAAATGGAACAATCAATTTGTCGAGTTCTCACTTGCTCATAATGGCACTCTTGTTGATCTGAATGGCCTTGAGACAGGGAACTATGTTCCACTCGGTGATACTGACTCGGAGTATCTATTGTGTCATCTGCTCAATTACTTTGATTCGCTTGGCATTGAGGAATGGAACGATCACGTCTTCAAAGAACTAGAGATGCACCTTCGGGAGATCAATCATGGATCAAATACTTTGAACTGCATCTTTTCTGATGGAACGTATCTGTACTGTTATTCGGATATTGGGGCTCATAATGGTGGGCTTCATTTTGTCAAGAGGCAATTTCCCTTCGGAACAGTGCACCTAAAACGTGAAGAGCGTGAGCTTGGCTCTGTGCATGTTTCTGTAGATCTTGATGAGCAAAAGGCTCGTGATAGTGTTGGTCACATAGTCAGTACTGAACGGCTCACATACGAGAATTGGAAACCTATCGGTGATGGTCACTTGCTTGTCTTGAAGGATGGTCAGCCCGTCTATCATTCGTAGAACAATTTTATTTATATCACGCTTGGACTGTTGTAAATTTATACGTGTACTAGCCAATTGCATACGTGTACTAGTACTCATCTAGTACACGTATGATTATAGATTATCGTCTAGATAAATGGTTATGCCATTATTTCAAGATTTCAACAATTCTGTCAAGACCTGTAGTCAGCTTACTTGTATCGTGGCCGTATCCCAGTCTGAGATGCTGGCTCATCAGAAAATGATCACCTGGTGCTATTAGTACGCTTTTCTCTTTGATCAATCTATTTGCAAGTTCAACCGAATCTATATCTCTGTCATATCTCATGAGACAGATCGCCGAGGCCTCGGGTGGAATGCATTCGAAGATGTCGTTATTCTGTTTCAGCCAGTCCTCTACAACTCTCCAATTAGTTCTCAAGATGTGGCGTGTTCGATCAAGAATGCTCTCGCGCATCTCCTGTTCAAGGACGATTGTTGCCAGATGGTCGCTCAGTGCTGAAGGCGCGATGCTCGTGTAATCTGTATACGCCCAGAGCTCCTCGATCTTCGCAGCGTCTTTTGTTGCGACCCATCCTATTCTCAGACCGGGAACCGCGTATGACTTTGATAGAGTCCCTGTGACCAATGTCTTTTCATAGTGGTCCCACATAGTTGGAGAGAGTTTATCACCAAGTTCAGCCTCACGATAGGCCTCGTCAGATATGATCCATACGTCGAGATCCTCTGCAATATCTGCGATCGCTCGAAGCTCCTCTGCAGTTAGCACAGCTCCTGTAGGATTGTTCGGTGTGCAGATTGCGATTGCTGCTGTGTTCTTAGAGATCTTGTCTTTGAGCTCTTCGATATCCACCGCCCAGCGTGTACCATCATTCTTGAGCCAAAACGCCTCTCGCTTGAGACCCAGCATTTTTGCGAGCCCCCAGATCTGCATGTAGTTTGGCAGGAGCATAAGGATCTCATCACGGGACTCCTCGCGAGCAATATTCCACATGGTCGCCATGTTGGCCTCGGATCCACCATTTGTGACGATGATGTTGTCTTCTCCGGCTCCGGGATAGAGATCCGCGATCCTCTGTCTGAGAAGTCTGCTTCCGTTCGTCTGCGTGTATCCGAGCTTCACATCATGAAGATCTTCAACATCGACCAGCTCACTAAGCAGAAGTGGTTCTATGCCACTCTCGCTTAAGTTGATCTCAACGATATGTTCCCATAAGGACTGAATTCGTTCGAGTTCGAAGACATCTATTCTCATCGTTCAAGGCCTTCTTCGACTAGACATGGTCTTCTTCATTCATCTCTATGATAAATCACTTTGCGATGCCACATCGAATGTATCGGTCATATTGCTTTGTGAACCGCTCCACACTCAATGCCCTGAATTCACAAGAGTGCGTTCTAAGCTCTATACTTGACTTCAAAGATTCTCGAAGGCTCGTCTTCTGTGATCACATAATGCTCCTCGTCAGATTCAAGAATGACAAAATCCCCGGGACGCAGCTGAATGGTCTCATGGAGGTTAGTGATCTTTGGCCGCCCTGTGATGACATAGATGATCTGCGCCTCGGGATGAACATGAGTTCGTGCGGGGACTTCACTATTGGGAGCGACCTCTCTGATTCCTGCGACGAGCGGCTCTCTCACTGCATCCCAGATATGAACGTAGCCCCGTTCACCTTGCACTGTGACTCTCTCGATCTCTGATTCGTGAACGTGCTTCATTATTATCGTGACAGTAGTACTTGTCAGTCTTAAAACTATGAGTGGTCAGCAACTCTTATCTTCGCTATACGTCACTAGACCCTGAGTTGACTTGAACCTGAAAGGGAAGACTGTTGGTGTCATTGGTTTTAATGCCCGCCCGATTGCATGTTCTCTGAAGCGACTTGGCGCACGAGTCCTTGTCTCGGACTACTGGGGCGATGACGATCTTATGGGGTGTTGTGACCAGTGGGTCTCGGTCCTACATCCACAGGCTGGTCAGAGGCAGCGTTCTCCACTGGATGCGCCTGTTCATGAATCGCTTGTCAATAATTTTCTCAGCGAATTCTCAGAGGATGTCGATTTCGTGGTTCTGGGAAGTGGCTTTGATGATCACTTTGAGACCGTGGCTTTGCTGGAGAAACAGGTTCGGATAGTCGGCAATGATTCGGCAACATTCCGGCGGGCAAGAGATCGTGGGCAACTCTCACGACTGGCCAAAACACTTGATCTTGGATACCCTCTCACGATACGAGTCGCCTCGCTGGATGAGGCAGTTACAGCAGCAGGTGACCTTGGTTATCCCTGTATACTTCGAAGGGCTATTTCTGGCGGGGGCGGAGGCATACATCTTCTCCGTGACGAGGCTTCTCTGCGAGACCTCTGGGTAGTACGTGACAACTTGGCCAAGGATGGTCTGCTGATTCAGCAATATATCTCAGGATCGGATTATAGTGCCACTGTCCTAGGCACTGGTACCAGTTCGCGGGTGATCTCTTTCCAAGGCCAATTGATTGGGATGCCTTCTGCTGGCCGGAACTGCGATTTTGTCTACTGCGGAAATTATTGGCCAACTGAAGACGAGATCCCCACTGACCTCCGGGAGACCTTCGAATCATTGGCTGCACGTCTTGGACTTCGCGGTTACAACGGAATTGATTTTGTTGTTGATGACAATGGTCGCCCCTGGCTTCTTGAGATTAATCCCCGGATAACCGGTACTCTTGAGATGTTGGAACTCGCAAGTGATGAGTCATTGATGGCACTTCATGTTCAGGCGTGTAGTGGTCAGCTTCCCTCTGATGAGGTAATTTTCAGACCTGCTGTAAAGATGATCGTCTTTGCAAGGCGCGATGGAACTGTCCCTGATCTGGCCAAGTATCCTAATACAGTGGATAGAACTCCTATAGGTGTGACAGTACAACGCGGTGATCCTATCTGTTCGATCATTGTTACAGGTCCAGACCTTCCTTCATTGTATGGACTGGCGGTAAAGACCAGCTTGGATATCCAGCAGTCTGTCCGTTGATTTTTGGGGTTTCAAACGGTATTACAGATCGAATATGTCAATACCTTTCTTGGTCAGTGACTTTTCCAGTTCACTAATGAAGGCGTGAAAATCGTCTAGGTGCTTGGAAACAACCTCGGCAATTACATCCATGTTGATGCTTCCTTACGATGTGCCATGACCTTCATGAGCCTTGCTGCTTGGACCATTTGCTTGGCTGTCTGAGAACTGATTAGCGATTTCTCTGCTAGTACTTCGAAAGGTTTGGAATATGTATAAGGAACTGCACCATTTAAGCGTCCTATAATCTTTAGTGATAAATCAATAGTTGACTGAATGCGAACGTACATGTTCCATAAGACGTAGCTCTAAAGCTTCGAATCATGTGTGAGCATTTTTGAGCTTGCTTTTTTTACTTCTGCAAGTCGTTCAAGTGCTTGCATTATAATTTCAATAACTCCCAAGATGTTCTCTCACTTCCTGTTTGTATAACTCGTATGATTCCTTGAAGTCAAGTCCTTCAATTAACGCATCTGTGTAGAACTGGATGGTTAATTCTTTGTTTTTTGAAAATAATAGGATTCCCTCAGAAACGACTCTGTGTCGTAGTAATGGCGATGCATCATTAAGTACTACTAAATCGACCTTGCACTCTACAATATCCGCATTGTTATTTAATATTTCTAGAAACTCATCTACATTGTATTTGTCAAGAAATACTGCAATATCCAGATCACTAAGGGGATGTGTTTGACCACGTGCTACAGATTCAAAGATGTATACGAATATGACGTGATCCGCTCTCTTGAGAGCTTCTGTAATTGCTTCTATATTCACCGGTTTTATCATATCTTAATTATCATGTCTTATTGACGAGCTCTTTTACAGAGTCAACAAATTATGTTTGGATAGGTTGTTTCTACAGGAGCTGTATGAAAAGTCCACAGACATAGCTTGTTCAAGTCAGAATGAATCCCGAAAAATTTCAGATTCGAACGCTAAATGATTTCATACTTTTCATAACCCCTATTTTACTGACTTGCTACACAGCGCTGTTCCTACAATAAAATTGATATACCTAGATGTTTCGAAAGAATCATAATTCATATTGATATGAACTCTGTTTCGTATCGTGGATTGAACAATCATAAAGGTGATAATGATGCGTATAGCATTTGCTTCGATAAATGAAGGCCTCGAGAGCGAGCTCTCCTCACATTTTGGTCGTTGTCCATACTACGTCTTTGTGGATCTGGATAATGATACTGTCAAGTCAGTGACCACGAAAAATAATCCCTACTACAGTGGGCACCAGCCAGGTGTTGTGCCTCAGTTTGTGGCTCAGGAAGGTGCCAACGTGATCGTCGCAGGGGGAATGGGGCCCCGTGCAATAGATTGGTTCAATCAGTTGGGTGTGACTCCTATTACAACCGTTCCACGAAAGATTAACGCGATATTGAAAGACTACATAGAGGGAAAATTAGCAGGCGCTGAGTCTTGTAAGGATCATGACAAGTCCTGAGATAAGCATCAGTATTGAGACCGTCAGTTTTCAAATCGTGTTGAGTTGTTCATTTTATTTACTTGGAGTATCTCAACATCTATTTTATTTTTCGCCAGTATGAATGTGGGTAGTGGTATGAATGATCAATCTGAACTCGCCATTTCTGTCCACAGATCTTGCATCTGACGGTGACTACCTCATCATAAGATACGCTTCTTGATTTTCTGTAACTCAGCTGTTCGAGATCCTCTTGATTTGGAGGAGTATTGAATCGATTGCTACCATAGATGCTACAGTTACATTTCCCGCCCTCTTCAGCATGCTTAAGGAGTGCATATAAGAAACCGTATTGTCCGAGATACACGCTCTTCCATACTTTACGGAGACTACGTAATTTTGGTAGTGCCGACACATCTCTATACACGGCAAGTAACTCAAAGGCCTCTGATACAATCATTCTATGTTTCCGGTACGATATATTTTTGATCACCCATCGTGCTACATCCAAGAGCTCCTCTATTCGCTCTCTGTCAGTCAAGCGAAAAAATTTGATCGGGCCGATCTTTCCTGTCATGACCTCTTCTTTGAATTGTTTTTTCAAACTCGCCATGTAATTTATTCAGTCGGCGGTATACAAAAGCATTAGCTGGTTATATCAATGCCATCTTATCCCTGACTGTGAGTAGGTCACGGTTTAGTATAGTCCTACGTCTCAACCTCTGTCACTCTGTGTCAGGTTGTTGGTCCAAATTATCATCGTAGATGTCCGCGTGCACCTGTTCAGCTTTTGACCAGTGCGAATGCGGATAATGATAGAGCTAGTCTATTCCGACATCCCACACCTGCCCACAGATCTCGCATCTGACGGTGATCACATCATCTATGAACTCATCCTCGCTGGCCTGTTGATTCAGTATCTCAAGATCCTCTTGGTATGGTGGGACATTAAATGATGCATCAGAATAGACATTACAATTGCACTTGGCCCCCGCCTCCGCATTCTCTAAGAGGGCAAGCAGGTAGGCATGCTGACGAATATAGATATTTTTCTAGATTGGTCGAAGATCACGCAGTATTGGAAGTACCGAGAGGTCGCGTGCAGAAGCAAGAATTTCAAAAGCCTCATGAATGATCTCTCTGTGGGTCTCGTAATCGAGATTGGTGACAGCCCATCGTGCAACATCAAGTAATTCTTCATCTATCTTGACATCGCGTCCACGAAAGAATGTGTATGGGCTGATCTTCCCGGATAGGACCTCTTGAAATCGTTCCATTAAGTTGGCCCTGCTATCCGTTTAAGCTCTTGGGACATAAATCTTGGTTGAACATTGTACCGTTTGTTTTTAGACCTGTGACTATGATGGGGGTTTCGTCCCGTATTTTTATTCTTGAAAAAGAAAAAAGAATGAGTGATCTTCTCACTCATCTTTTAAATTTTGAGAATACTATTAGAATGATCACGAGTACGACCGCTGCTCCACCGCCTAGTGTAAATATCGAGAGTGAACCGAAGCTCACCGAGTCACCATCACCGGCTGTTGTTGTATCTGATGTTGGACTCATGGTGGAGGTCGTGCCTGCAGTATGAGCAAACGAGATCGTAATGAGTTCAGACACGGCCCAATTCCCGAGGTTGTCACTGGCATAGATCTTAAAGTAGATTGTCTGGCCGTCTAACAACGATCCCAAGCTCTTGCTATAGACCATTGTTGAATCGTCATAGGACATCGACTGGTTTGTCCATGTGCTTCCATCATATGATACTGCAAGCTTTACTTCCGCGACCCCATAAGGATCTCCAATACTTGCATAGGCTGTTATCTCATCACCAGGCTCCGGTTCATCTGGTGTGTACCATAGGACTATCTCTGGGCCTTCCTGATCAATACGGCCCGTGATATACGAGTAGGTGTCTGAGATGCCCCAGTTCCCAAGAGAATCATTGGCATACGCCTTGTATGTGACGTTTGTCCCAACATCGGTTGGTGGCAGCTTTGCAGTATATGTACTGCCGTCTGCTTTGTCTGCGGTCTTGTTGGTCCAGCTTCCACTGCTAGAGGTCTTGTATGATAGAATGACCGTGTCCACACCATCGACATCGACAGCTGTGATCGATACTGTTGGTTCATCACTTACTCTTGGCTCTGCCGGATCTATTGAGAGTGTGAGTGTTGGTCCCTGATCGTCAGCCAAGACGTGTTTTATGCGTTGGTCTACTGGTGCTGAACTCGTCATTGGTGACGCATTAAATGTCACAGCTCCCAAAAAAAGCAGGCCAACCACTAACCCCAAATACAAAATTTGCGGTCTCATTGCATGTCGCCTTTTGTTGCTACGTTTTAGTTTGTTGTCCCCCTATCTTACAATATTTGATGTAAACATTTTGTTTTATGACAATAAGAAACTATATTTTAATCAAGTGGCCGATTGACAACTGTGCATATGTGAAGATTGATATTTGGAAATCAACACGCTCCTTACCTGTTTAAGGACCGATTGAAAGTCCAAATCATATTACGAGAGTTGATTGAAATGACCATACTCGCACTGGCTTCACTTGGACAAGACCTCGAGAGTGAACTGTCACCACACTTTGGCCGTTGTCCCTACTACGTCTTTGTAGACATTCAGGACAACAAAGTGACCGATATTTGGGTCAAGCATAGTCCCTTCTTTGATGGACATGGCCCCGGAGACGTTCCGCAGTTCATCGCACGATCTGGCGCAAACGTCATTATTGCAGGTGGTATGGGCATGCGTGCCATTGATTGGTTCCAGCAACTTGGAGTGAACCCTGTGACAACGCAACCGCGCAAGATCAACGACATTGTGAACGACTATATTGCCGGAAAATTAGAAGGCGCTGAGTCCTGCGCAGAGAGCAAAGAGCATGCACGTACTGGCCACGTACACCATCACTAAATTGTCCGTGTCCGATAGACGTATCATTGGCATTACCTACATTGAGTTACTGGTCAGGTACTTATGAGAAGGCCTCATGCAATGATGGATGACCGCAAACGAATGATTCGCGAGAAGATTCAGCAGCTGCAGCCCGGAAGCCAATCTCCCTCCGGACGTTACTGGTGTGTGACCTGCAAGAAGATGTTTCGACTTGATAGACCACAGTGCCCTTACATGACGGGAATGTGCGTGAACACACCAATTGCAATTGAGAACTTGCCTCCGGAGTCCACAGAGAGCCTTGAAAAATTTGGACTATTCTACCCGAAGATACCGCAGATTCTGATGGCGGAGATTCTTGAGCAGCAGGCCTCGATCTTAGGGATCGGTTCAGCATTAGCCAAGACGTATCTGTCCTTTCTCAAAGACTGGCATGTAAAGTATCAAGAGCAGCCTATGCAGACATTGAAGAGTTTTATCTTGTTAGTCACGGGTTGTGAGACCGCTCAGCGCGTCAGTACTTCTGACATCACTTTTGTGATTCTCGATGTCGAAAAATTATGGAGCAAAACAATTCTGTTTACTGTTCTTGAAGAGGCATTATCACTTTTACGTGAAGAGCTTGCTGTTGCCCAAGAAATTCATATCGATTCGATCGAGATTGTTGGAAACCGTGACATTGGTAAATACTTTTGCAAGAAGTGTGGAATGTTCTTCGAGTTTGGCCTTGTAAAAGATGAGGTCACCTGTCCGCTGATGTCGCAAAAGTGTATGTTCTGGCCGCAGTCGATTGAGAGATCCTCCTATAATGTGAGGCAGCTCCTACGAGTCTACAATATTACTCCAGATATCTATGCCCGCCTCTTTGCCGTTCTCGAATTCGATAATGCCTCAGTTCGAAAGCGGCTGCGCGAATTACTCGAGACCGATTGGCACTTTAAAGTCGAAGATCGAGACCTTGAAGATATCTCGGTTGCATTGGGTGTGTAGCTATTTTTCAATACACCTCGCCCTCACTCCCCCCAAGGAACATCAATCAGGATTCGAATCTTTATTCGATATGCATGATGAAACATATCGATATGTCCTTGCGATTCATATCGTTTATTAGGGACGGACACAATACCATTAGAAGAGGTGGAAATATGTCGCGACTGCTTCGTATCGATATGAGCAGCCTGTCGCACAAGTGGATGGATGTCCCTAGCAAGTATAGTGACTTTGCGGGACGGGCCTTTACCTCTTCAGTACTCAGTGATGAGGTGGACCCGACATGCGATCCCCTTCGAGAAGGGAACAAGATCGTCATATCCCCCGGACTACTGGCTGGAACATCTGCTCCCTCTTCTGGGCGCCTGAGCATAGGTGCAAAGTCGCCGCTCACGGGCGGTATCAAGGAGAGTAATGCAGGTGGACTGACCGGAACCCGACTCGGTCAACTTGGTATTCGTGGGATCATTATTGAAGGGATGCCCCCCGCTGGTACAACAGACTGGTACAGTATTTATATTTCAAAAGATAAATGTGAGATCTTCAAGTCTAATGAATGGGCCGGCATTGGCCTCTATGAGCTGATCAAGAAAATCTGGGACAAATATCCCGGTCGCCCCGGAGTCATCGGGTGCGGGATCGCTGGCCAACGGCTCCATATTGGTGCTGGGATCTTCGGGAATAACATGGAAAACTCGGATCCGGGCAGATTCGCAGGACGAGGCGGACTGGGTGCTGTCATGGGATCCAAGAGGATCATTGCGATCATCAGTGATGGTCGTGGTGGTGAGGGACCTAAGCCCAAGGACAAAGAGCGTTTTGATCGCGGGCGGAAAGCACTTACTGAAGCCTTGCAGAATCACCCTGTCACCGGTCGTCTCACTGATGATGAGGGCAAGCCCTTTGGTGGCCTTGCCAACTACGGAACTAATATTCTACAAAATATTATCAGCGAGGCTGGTGGACTCCCCACTCACGGATTTAGAGATGGCAGATTCAAGGGTGCAGCCAAGATCTCAGGTGAGGCAGTACACGAACTTGTTGACAAGACCCGAGAAAAATTCGGTGATGCTGCCGAGGGAAAGTATGGTCATCCCTGTCATCCCGGTTGTGTGATGGCATGTTCGAACGTGGTGCCGTATGAAGACACTGGGAAGTTACAAGTCGGTCCACTAGAGTATGAATCGGCTTGGGCGCTGGGTGCAAACCTCGATATCGATTCTCTTCACGACGTTGCTGAACTGAATCGTCTATGTAATGATCTCGGACTTGATACTATTGAGACCGGGAATACTCTGGCTATGATGATGGAGGGCGGTCTCTTGGAGTTTGGTGATGGCCCCGGTGCGATCGCCGCACTGAAGGAGGCCTATGATCCAAAGTCACCGATCGGTCGGCTCATCTGTTCGGGCACTCTTATTGCGGGCCGGACTCTGGGCGTCACCCGTATCCCTGTTGTGAAGGGTCAGGCACTTCCTGCTTATGATCCACGTCCGATCCGAGGTATCGGTGTCACCTACGCAACGACTCCCATGGGAGCAGACCACACCGCCGGATACACTATTGCCGCAGAGATTCTTGGTGTCAAGGGGAAGATTTCAGATCCTCGTGACCTCAAGAAGGCTGACCTGTCCCGCGCATTTCAGGCAACAACTGCGTACATCGACTCTGTTGGGTATTGTCTGTTCATCGCCTTTGCAATACTTGACAACGATGATGGCTTCCAGGGAATGGTCGATACCGTTAATGGGTTCCTTGGAAAAGAGATCGATGTCACGGAATACGGACTTGCTGTCATCAAGAAGGAACGCGAGTTCAACCGCCGTGCCGGATTCACAGAGAAGGACGATCGGCTACCTGAGTTCTTCAGGACTGAGCCCTTGCCTCCTCACAACGTCACCTTTGACGTGACCGACGAGGAACTGGACGCAGTATTCAAGGACTTGTGAGAATAGTATAGGGGGTCTCGGCCCCCTCCCTCTTTTTCTATAGACGGTTTTTGTTATTTCACATGTTTTAATTATGATCGCCGTATTGTTCTCTTATGCTCGAATTGCATCTCTATGGTGTCCTCCGTCAGCTGGTCAACGGCAGTGTCCCAACTGAAGACACGATCCTGAATCTGCCCTACGTTCAAGGCGAGTCGTTCCACGGCCTTGTGCAGCGACTGGGTCTTTCGATGTCCGACCTCGGTGATTGTTTTGTTAATGGGACTCTTGTCCACGAGAACACGGTCTTGTCGGATGGCGATCGCATCGGCCTCTTTCCATTTAATATGGTCTTGCTCTGTGGGGGACAGCATCTGAAAGGTCATGGTTATACTCAATCGGATGTGGATGTCGATTATTACTGATGGGGATCAGCATGAGGATTAATGTCAAACTGTATGCTACACTGCGGCAGTTTGCGCCCGCCGACTTGGAAATTGGTGAGGCGTTCCCATTGGAGTTGCACAAGGGAACCGTCGGGGAAGCCATTGATAGGTTGGGGATACCTGAAGGGAAAGTCACTATTATCATGGTCAATGGCGTTCGGACACAAGACCATTCGCATCAGTTGCAGGACGGTGATCTGCTGGTGCTCTTTCCACCAGTAGGTGGTGGTGCTATTGAGTAATATTCTCCCGCCTATTTTCGCTATTGATTTCTGTGCATCATTTTGTTGATGCCACATTAGAAACAAGCCTGTATTGAAAAAATCAGAATCAAAAAAGTATGTTACTCTTTACGCTAGCCTGTTTGTCACTAACCTGCTTATCTCCTTAAGTCATTTGGGATCATTCATCTGGAGTGCAAGTTCCATGGCCCAGATCGCAAGCGGACGCATATACATCGACGCCCGGAAGCGCAGATCATGTGTCCACGCCTCTGGAGTCCTGAACCAATAGCCGCTCTTGTTGTAGACAACGTTATAGATCCCCTCTGCTGTCTTGAACGCTTGCTTCCGTAGCCCCTCGAATATCATTAATGCGGCCAAGGCATAGGTCGTTCCTGTCCAGACTTCTGAGGACTGTATACTTGTTCTGTCAGGACTGCCATTCGGTCGCATTCCATTGATGGCACCAATCCGGCCATTCTCAAATTGCATGACATTGAACTCGAAGATCTTACGGAGCGACTTCATGGCCTTCTCAGGATCGACGTACCGTTCCAGACCACTGGCGTGAGTGTAGAGGAGTCCGGATAGCATATCTGCCATGATACTGTTGCTATGTTTGCCTCCGCTGGAGTCGAAGTTAAAGTACTCGCCGTTCCATAGTTTCTCATCGAATGAGACCTTGCCCTTTCTGTAGATCTCGCGGTACTTGTCTGCGGTCTCTTTGTCGCCCATGACCTTTGCCATTTCTATCATTGCATCGGCCGCCGCAAGGTACAGACCACCGCAATATGCACTGGCTCCTCTCATCACCCAGACATCATAAGTCTGATCGGGGAAGCCCTCGTTCTCAGGTAGTCCGTCATCGTCCTTGTCAAACTGATCAATATATTCCATTGCCACTCTCACACTTGGCCAACAGTACTCGAGGAATTCCTTGTCTTGGGTAATGACAAAATCTCTGTAGACCTGAAGTACATACTTTGTGTTGAGGTCCTTCCAGCGGCTGACATCTTGAGCGTTGTATGCATTGGTCACGTGCCAAGGATCTTCGAGGGGTGCGCCAAGATCATGAGGTACTACACCAAAGGGTTTTCGCGGAGCTTTGTCTCCATCAAAGAGAAGCATTCTCTCTCTTGGGTCGTTGATCAAGACCGCCTGTGTAAAGTCCCGCTGGATGGACTTTTCCAGTTCCGGCCAATTTCTGAGCAGAGCGAATGAGGCGTAGTAATGAACATCATAGGTATTGTAGAACGGATAATCAAAGCATTCTAGATATGCGAATCGGCCAATGCCTTCTTTCGATGGGCCGCTCTCAACAGATCCCGCTTCCCATGCGGTCCCACCGTCAACAAGATAGTAGAGTTCGTTGAAGAGGGCGGTCTTGAACCAGTCCGGCCATTCTCTCGTGATGATTGACTGCTGCCACTTGGTGATCTCTCTATCCCAGTCTTGCCACTTGTCCAGTGCAAGTCGTGCTATTTTGATAGCATTATCTCCTGATACATCAAAGAAGCGGGTGTAGCGCCGATACCATTCTCGCCCCTGACCAAACCGCATAATCGGAATGTCCCATGAGATCACGAAGGTGACCTCTTTTTTCTCGAATGGGAGAATGGTCGTCTTGGAGTTGATAGCACTTCCAAACGGGCGGTCATTGTGAAATGTCACATACGGTCTGTCATCAAGGAAACCCTTGCTCTCGAATGGAAACCAGATCTCTCCGCCATGGCCACTTGTATCAAATTGCTCACATATCGATAATTGCGAGTCGTGGCCTTCTGCTCCAATACCAAAAGACACTGGATAGACTTCCTCGGTTCTTGCATGAGCAAGCTCAAGCAGTGCACGCGAGTCGGAAACAGAACCACTCACGTAATCTTTTGGATGCGCTCGTCTGAACGGATTAATGGCGTTTTCCCAAGTCAACATCAACGAGATATCAAGAGGTCTCTTGCCAATATTCTCCATCGTCCAGTGAAAGACCCCAACTGGATACGAACTCTCTTGATAGTTTCCACCAATCACTGGTGAGAGCTGCTTGCAGACAAGACGTAGATCATGGTCTTCGAAATTGTACTCTGTCCAAGCTCGTGGAAACAATGCATGATAGGTTGCTCGTTCCGGATTCATCCCCCAGCTCCATGTCTGTAGCCTCTGAGGAGGTTGCGGTCTTGGATTTAGGGTCTGAGTAAAGATTTTACCATCTCTCTCAATACGAATATGGAACTGATTTGGGACCGATGGATAGTAGATGTGTTGCCCTATCTCGAGATGCCATCTGGCAAAGTCACCTCTATAGGTCCGACCTATGCTTCCTGCTCCCAAGCCTCCGATTGGAATTCCCTGATTGACCCCATCATCGATCATCTTGACTGAAAATCCTTGAGGTGGTTCGGCTCCTGTGCCTGCGATTTTTGCTTGTTTTTTAATCCGGAGAAATAACGGCAACATCCGTAATGCCATTCGCCATGGATAGCGTCTTGATTTTCCCGGTTTTGAGGGGGCTTCATCAAGCCTGCGTGTCCATGTGCAGGGAGGAATCTTTTCAGTCACTTTAGACAGCTCTAGATACTACAGCTCTCCGTAAGTATAATCTTTTATGGTCGTTCACAAAATAGGTTGGTCTTTTTGAAGACCCTTACTTGCCATGGTCCTATTTTGCAAAACTATAACTAGGGCCGATGTCCTTACTCTACATAGAGTAGCGTTTGGTGAATCTATCATGAGGGTCTGCCCCAAATGTGGTAAAGCTAATCGTCCTGAGAGAAAGTACTGCATTCGATGTGGCGCCAAGCTTGTGGCTAAGCCACGAAAAAGAAAGCCGAAGGTTGCGGTTCCTGAAACCGGTCGAGTCGTCACCGGAGCTGCTGTTGCGGCAGCAGAGGCAGATGCGATAGCAGATGTACAAGCACAGGCAGCGACAGAAACCAAGTCGTCGCATACCGAAGTTGTTGAAGAGCAATGGGTTCGCCCCTCCCAAGTGTCACGTGATCGTGTACGTACCACAGGCAAGAGGCGTCAACAATCGGAATTGGAGAAGGCACGTGAGGCGTTCAAGAAGGCCGAGAGCATGGGCATTGAGGAGAGGATGCTTCGGGCAAGTGAGGTCAAAGAACTGTTTGACGAAGTGGGGACCCCCGCTTCTTCGGACGCTGCACCATCTCCGGGGGGGGCCGAATCCGAGGCGATTACTTCAGAACCAATCCATACTATTGATGCTGGAGCAATAGATGATTCTGAGGTGATGTTATTGGGTACGATGTCCCCAATGGTTGATTCGACAGGAGGGAGCGCAATGGCCTCATCGATCACATCTGCTCCGCCACCTGCAAGTACCGCCCCTGAACTTACATCCTCGTTGTATGATTCTGTGGAAGTCGATGAGAGCAAGTTACCTACCGTCACTCCTGAAGAAACACCAGTTGTTGAAGAGGCGGTTCCAGTCAAGGTGGAGGCTCCTAAACCGCCTACAACTGTGATCGAGGCAAAAGACGAGGATGAGGCAGAGGTTCGTGTGTGCCCCCAGTGTGGTACTATCATGTATGTGGACACATTCGAATATCCCCCTGAAGTCTATGCAGAGATGGGCAACTCTCGCTTGAAGCAGGCAAGGTTCTTTGTAGTTCAGGGAAAGTATGAGCAGGCAAGGAAGGTCATCCGGATCGCTCGGGCATTATTCACCCGTGCCCATGATGAAAAAGGTCTTGAGCAGTCTGACAAACTCATCGAGTCTCTTGCACGGTCGGCATAGATGGTCTAAGCGTGTTTCCACAGATCCCGGAATTTTTTGGCCTCGCCCGGGAACAGGCTTGGATCTGCAGCCATCATGAGGAACTTCCCGTCATAGCCGCGCTTCTTCAGTTCGGAAAAGATGGGTATGAAATCGATTCGCCCCTCGCCCATGGGCAGATGCAGGTCATATTCGTGGGCCAGGGCGCGGACCTTTTCACGTGAGAGTGGTCCTCTCTTTCGCAGCTCCACGATTTCTTGGACCATATCTTGCCCAAAATTGTCATGGACATTGACCATTGCGATCCGGTTATAGAAGAACTGGATGTGAGATAGAGTTCTATTGGTCATGGCCATGATTTGTCCGTGACCGATATCGAGTGCCATCATCATGCAAGGCTGGGCATCAAAGAGCAAGGCCATTTCAGTGTAGAGGAGTCCCAAGTTCTCGATCGCCAAGGTGACTCCTGCATTACGAGCCGCTTCACATGCGGGTCTAATGCCGTGTAGGAATTGATCGATATCCTCATCGGTGTAGAAGAGGCTTGATAGGGTGGTGTGGATCGTCACAAGTTCCGCTTCCATTCTTCTTCCGAGGTCTATGTAGGGGAGGATCTCACGGCTGACATCCACTGGTTTCCACTCTGGTGAACTGGGGAGATGCAGCGTACACGGGATACCTTCTCTTGTCAGAAGAGTCCTTGCTTGCTCGAAGTTGATCGTATGTTTGGAGTCCATACGAAGATCAACGAAATCCGCACCGTTATTGATGGCTTGTTCTATCTGTTGATTGGTTCTTGCGAACGTTCCCACCTGCATTAGCCAGCACCTACTTATGTTCACAGGGTCGTACTTTTGTTAGTTTTGGTCATTTACTACATTTTATGATTTGTGTGCGACTCTCGATAGTTTTATCTTGTGGTCTCACTAACTCCTATTTGAAAGGTTGCCATGGAGAGTAGTATAGCTGTCACAACCCCCCGATTTCCTATTTAAATTGGTATTTCTTGGCGAAGGAGCCGTCGGTAAGACCAGTCTCGTCGGTAGATACGTCTACGATAGCTTTGAGGGTGATTATCTGGCAACTATTGGTACACATATCCATGTCAAGTCGATCCAGATCGACGACACGCTTGTCAAGTTGGTCATCTGGGACATTGCTGGTCAGGACGACTTTAAGCGGTTGCGGAAGGCCTACTATCAGAATGCCAGTGGCGCATTCTTCGTCTTTGATACCACACGTCCCGAAACACTCGATCGCTTTGACGGCTGGATTGAAACCCTGTTCAGTGTGACCGGGAAGATTCCTCTTGTGCTTGTGGAGAATAAGATTGATCTGCCCTCACAGATCTCCGAGGACCGGGCCAAAGAGATTGCCAGTAAATTGGGTTGCACATACGTGAAGACAAGCGCAAAGGATGATCAGAATGTAGAGGACGCATTCATCAAGTTGACGCGCCAGATATTAGAGAGGGCACGAGAACGACTTTAATCTGCTCTCATCGATGAATTCCAAAGACTTATTCGGCAGTTCACACAACAAACTCTTGGTGTTCAACGAGACATGGAACCTGCCACACCCGACTACGTATTCAAGCTTGTCTTTCTAGGAGATACTGGTGTAGGTAAGACCAGTCTCGTGCAGAGGTATGTCTACGATAGCCTCCCAATAGAAGTGGGTACAACAATCGGGGCCATGCTTCATGTCAAGATGCTGCGTCATCGGGACATGACCTACAAGCTTGTCATCTGGGATCTGGGTGGTCAGGATGCCTTCGCCCAGCTGAGGGAGCAGTACTGTTCTCAGGCAAGTGGAGCGTTCTTCGTCTTTGACCGTACACGTCCCGATACTCTTGAACATATTGATGATTGGTTGAACGCTCTCTATTCGGCCGCAGGGAAGGTTCCAATTGTCATGGTTGAGAACAAGATTGATCTTGAAAGCGTTGTGGACCCTATGCGCGTCATGGAGCTTGCCGAGAGCAAGGCGAATCGTCTCATACAGACGAGTGCGCTTGAGAACAAGAATGTGGATCTTGCCTTTGCTGGGCTCTTAGAGGCAATTCGTCAATTCCGTTCTGAGCGTGGATTCGAATAGGTTTTCAGTGTGGCCCTTCGTCCGCTTGACCTTTGTACGCCAGTCCTAGTTTCCGTCTCTTTCCCGTATGGACGTAGATCGCTCGTTCCGCGATGGAAAATGCATGGTCTGCTGCACGTTCGCAATATCTTCCTACGATTATGTAGTACATTGACATTGATGTGATGCCACTCATCTTCTTGAGAAAGCCTATGATCTCCTCGAACATCGCCACAGTCTCTTTATCCGACTGAGCCTCCATCTCTTCCAGCTTGTCAATCTCTGAGAGATCACCTTCCAGTAAGGCCTTTATTGCAATATCGAGTGTCTTCTTTGCCAGTTTCGCCATCAATGGGATCGACTCGAGTTCCTTGTAGTGCTTCAAGTCTTTGGCGAGCTCTGCGATATGTGCCACCTTGTATGCATATCTTCCAATTCGGTACAGGTGAAGAGACACAAAATTATAGGAGGCGAGAGCACGAAGGTCACTTGCCACTGGCTGTCTGCGCACGATGGTTTCAAAGACGTTGTCCTCGATCTTAATACCGAGCTCTTCTATCTCATCCGAGATCTTTTGAACCTCATGTGATATCTCAGGGTTGAGTTCCTTGAATGCCTCGATCGACCTCATAAATGCATGACCTGCGAGTTCATACATTCGATAGACTCGTCCCCTTATCTCTTCCATATAGAACTCAAGTTGACTTCTCATTTCTCTCACCTATCCTATTCTTCCCGTGATGAACGCTTCTGTACGTTCGTCTTTTGGTGCAACTGCGATATGCTTTGTCTTGCCAAACTCAATGAGGTCGCCAAGATACAAGAATGCCGCAAAGTCTGAGACCCTGAATGCTTGCTGTACATTATGCGTTACTAGAATTATAGTGTAATCCTTCTTCAATTGTATGATTAGGTCCTCGATCTTTCCCGCGCTTATTGGGTCTAATGCGGACACTGGCTCATCCATGAGGAGGACTGGGGGGTCTACTGATAATGCACGGGCAATGCAAAGCCGCTGTTGTTGTCCACCGGAGAGTAGAGTGGCCGGATGGTCAAGCCTATCTTGAACCTCATCCCATAATGCAGCTCTGCGTAACGAGTCTTCCACGATCTTCTCTAACTTGTCTTCGTCACGGATACCATGCAATTTGGGGCCAAAGGTAATGTTGTCACGAATTGACATGGGAAATGGATTGGGTCGTTGAAAGACCATTCCGACTCGGCGTCTGAGACTATAGACATTCGCCTCTGGATTGTATATGTTCTTGCCCTCGATGAGGATTTCTCCTTTCATTCGAAAGTTAGCCACATTATCATTGAGTCTATTGACGCTGCGCAGGAGCGTACTCTTTCCGCACCCTGAAGGACCCATGATCGCTGTCACTGAATTATCCTCAAAGTAGCAGCTGATGTCTTTGAGAATGTGCTTTTTGCCAAACCATGTATTGAGGCTCCTGACCTCAATCTTATGTTCCCAATCGGTCTTGTTCATTATACTATCCTCCTCGTGATCTTTCGTGAGGCATAGTTTGCTACGATGTCTACAGCCAGTACGATCAGCAAGAGTGCCAGTGCTGTACTGTGCGCACGCATCTGAAGGTATGGTCTTGGGTCTGAAATGTAGGCCCAGATCGTGAAGGGCATTGATGCCACCCATGACCCTGGCCCAACGAGGCTTGTCGGTGCTCCTAAATTGTTCCCAGCAGTAAAGATCAGAGGTGCGGTCTCACCCATGACCCGTCCTATTGCAAGTAAGACCCCTGTGATGATTCCGGGAAATGCCGCTCGGATCGTGATACTCCAAGTCGTCTTCCATTTGGTGGCACCAAGTGCTAATGATGCCTCCCTCAAGCTCAGCGGAACTTGCTTGAGTGCCTCCTGAGTGGTCCGCATGACGGTTGGTATCATCATGAACGCAAGGGTAAGTCCTCCCGCCACCATCCCCATGCCGATGTTTAGATAGAACACCAAGAACGTAAAGCCAAAGGCTCCAAAGACAATGGACGGAATACCTGCTAATACATCCGCCGCGAATTCTACGATTTCCCGCATCCGGCCCGGACGCGAATACTCATTGATGTAGACTGCTCCGAATATGCTCAGTGGAATCCCAACAGCCGCTGCTATTGCAACGAGTGTGCCAGTTCCGACGATCGCGTTCAAGACCCCTCCCATAAGCCCGACGCCCGGGTAGGTAGTGAAGAGCTCAATGCCTTGTCCCGGACCTGTTCCAAGAAGATCGGCAAGTCCGATTGAGGCGATTTCTGCAATGAGCATGAAGAATGGAGCTATGGCCACGAGAATCATCAGAGCAAAGAGACCCTTGAACAGCCAGTCCGACACATCGCGGCGAGTGGCATGGCGTACTTTATGCAACATCGACCTAGTGTTCTGAGGAACGTCACTTATTATTTTATTAATACGTTCAAGTCTGCTACCGTTCTGTTCCTCTGTCATGATCATACAATCCCCCGGGTCTTGCTTCCCCATTTGATCATAATTTTCGCAATGGTCGTGAAGCAGATGCTCATCAGCATCAGGACCAGCGCTACAGCGAACAGTGCGGATCGCCACATCGGAAAGATGTATGCATACCCGAGCTGGTTCGTGATGATGCTGGTCATCACATAGCAGGGATCGAATAATGAATACGGTATCTGAAGCGAGTTCCCTGTCACCATCAATACTGCCATGGTTTCCCCTACCGCTCTTCCAAGACTGAGCACCACTGCCGCACCGACACCGGGGAGCGCTGCGGACAGGACGATCTTACGAGCGGTTTCACTCTCTGATGCCCCAAGTGCAAGTGCTGCTTCTCGCAGGCTCTGAGGAACGGATCTGAGTGCATCGTCTGAGACGCTTATCACGGTGGGGAGAAGCATGATGGCCAGTATCAGTCCACCTGCTATGAGACTCAGACCGTTCGTGTTCCCCTGAAAGAATGGTATCCACGATGTCACAGGATTTGATTGAACTGCCGGGGCCAGCGATTCCTTGATCCACGGGACAATGACCAGAAACGCCCACAGGCCATAGACGATCGATGGGACTGCGGCCATCATCTCCACGATCATCCTAAAGGCACCACGAATTTTTGTGGGGCAGAACTCGCTCAGAAAGATGGCTGCACCAATTCCCACAGGCAGTGCTATTCCGATGGCGATGGCCGTGGACGCAAAAGATCCCGCAATGAATATCCCGATACCGTAAAGGTCGCGATTTGGGTCCCACGTCGGTTCTAAGAAGATGGCAGGTCCTCCCACATCACTCGTCAGGATGGGAATTGATTCAAACCATAAGAATGAGAGAATGAGCACGATGATTAGGATCGATGTGAACGCCGGGATCGCCAGCCCGATCTTTCCGAGAAGGTCCACACGCGCCCCACCTCTTCCGTGTCGCAATATCCAGAGACCGTGACGAGCGCGTGAGAGTAGGCTGGAAATGATATCGCCATTTCCATTTTCTGATTGACCTTCTCTCATTTCCTTTCCCTTATCCAACAATACCGTTCTCTCCATCTGCTCTTAGTTGACTGGTGTGAGTGAGGCGACCACCGACTGAGCATACGTGATTGCGGAGGTTCCATTAATGGGCACGTATCCCACATGATGAATGTATTTCTGTCCTTGAATGAGCACCCAGTTCAAATAGATTATGACATCCCATCTGATCTTCTGCGTATTGACAAGATAGTAGAGCAACCGCCCTATCGGATAAGCCCCCTGATTCGGCGAGTTCATCAAGTTCACGCCCGGGTCGCTCATCTGGTCTGGTATGGCCTTCAAGACATTCGCCAAGTTCGCAGTGACCCATTCACCATTTCCCGGATTGTAGAGCTCGGCAGCAGTGAGACCCTCCATGAACGCGAGACCCACATAGCCTATCCCGTGATCGTCACTTAGCACTCCCTCTGCGACTCCCGGGTTTCCATCGACCGAGTTCGTACCCGGTCTCCACGAGATGGTCTCCTCGTGTCCAAGTATCCATTCATATTCTGCTCCGTTCGCATTTATGTTCTCGTCTGCGGTGTCTAACCATTTTCCAAATGTGGCCGTCGTCCCGCTCGCGTCAGATCGAACATACACATTGATGGGTCCCGTCTGTTTAATGGTCACTCCAAAGGTGGCAGCAAACTCTTCCCATGTCGTCACATTTCTCTGAAAGATCGCAACGACCATATCACAGTCCAATTTTAGGACTGATCCATTGATCGCAGGATTTGCAACGATCCCAAGTGCATCGGCCGAGACCGGGAGGATCTTTACCTGTGGTGCCACCTCCCAGTACGAGTCCTTGGGGTATGAGCTTGAGGCCCCAATGTCGATCAGTCCCGAGGCCACCTGCGACTGTCCAAGGCCTGAGCCTCCGGTGCTTGGGTTGACAATGAAATTTGGATTCTCATCATGAAATCGCGTCGCCCACTCTTGTGACAGTGGATATACTGTTGTTGATCCTGCTGTTGTGATTGTATAGATGGGGCCGGGTCCCGACGAGATTATGAGAGCAGTCAGGCCCGAACCGACGATCAGGCCCACGAAAAACATTACCAGGAGAATCTTCCTGCTTCGTGCCATCTCTTTGTTAGCTCCTTTCTTCGACCTTTGCCAAATAATGCCTAAATTAAGTTACGCGCATAGGTTTCAGTTATTGTAAATGCATGCATTTACCTATCCGTGCCTTCTACGAGACTAACTGATTCTTATTTCTTCCTACTCTATTGGCATGATCGTTGCTCGTTTAACCATGAAAAAGTGGGCCGATAGACCCTTTAAGGCGTACTTCATACTTTTGCATGACTATGCATAGTATAGCATATGACAGGCATTTACGAAAGAGGATGTGCGTATCGACGACCACTAGAAAATTGAATCGGGTACGAAATTCGTTCTATGTCTACCTGCCTCGCGCTTGGTGTGACAAGCATTCGTTGAAAAAGGACTCTGAGGTCCGCTTGGAAGAATCACCTGAGGGTGTCCTTGTCATCATTCCCCCAGCGTATGAGGGCCAGATCCAAAGGGAGATGACTGTCAAGATTAAGGATGCGGACAAGAACCAAGTTGAGATCCTTCTTACTGGTGCATATATCATCGGTGGAACTACAATTGCTCTGCAGTTTCCTCAGGCGATTGATATGGCCACCCGCGAGAAGATCTCACGGTGGATTCGAAGACTGCCGGGCTTTGAGATCCTAGACGAACATAGTGACACCTTGGTGGTCTCGGACACGAGTGAGAAGCAGATGATTCTCCCGATTCTAAAACGGCAGTTCTCTACGGCTAAGTATATGCTCAATGGTCTCGTGACAGCAATGGAGAACGGTAACACGGATCTCGCAGCACGAATTCTTCCACGTGATGAAGACGTGGATCGCCATAGGTACTTTGTCGAACGCCTCTGCCATCTTGCTTTGCAGGATGCCGCCTATGCCCGGAAGATTGCAATCACACCATCCGATTGTTTGAACTACAGTCTTGCAGCAAAATACGTTGAACGGATTGCAGATCATGTCTGTGACGCCGCCTCGGAGTTTATTGCTCTCAAAGAGGTCAGTGCATCAGTGATCAAGACCTCGAAGGTTCTCACAAGCACCTACGAGCAGACCATGAAGACATTTTTCAGTACAGACTCTTCAAAGCAGGAGATGAGCGTCTATGATGAGAAGGCCTTTGAAGTCCTCGAGTCCGCTGAGGGACTGGCTCAGCGTCTAGAAAAGATGGGTTCGTCACGGCGTGGGGTTTCTCCCCGGATGGTCCTTCTGTTGATGCACTTGGAACGGGTCGCATCGTACTGTGCTGATATCGGAGAAGTCGCTATCAATCGGCTGATAGGTTCAAAGATAGGTCTCAGCCTCTCTACCAATCGGAGTGATACGTAGTGACCAAGAAGAGATGGTCTCATCGACTCAACGACTTAGACGCCAAGGAATGGGTCAAGAAGACCAAGTCGTGGTTCGTGATCAATCCGCGTCGGAGAACTCAGAGTCAGCTGACGCATCCTGCAAAATACCCTGAGGAACTCGTCGAGCGTTTTGTCACTTTTTTCACACGTGAGGGGCAATGGGTTCTTGATCCCTTTGCGGGAGTAGGCAGTACTCTGATCGCCTCTAAGCGCTTGCACAGGAACAGTGTGGGAATAGAACTTGTAGATGAATTTGTCACCATTGCACAGGAGGCACTTGAGACCGTGTCGGATGCAAGCGAGGCTCACATGCTGGTCGGTGATTCCGCAAAGATTACAAGTGTGCTCGGAGATCATTTTCCGACTGCTCCAGTCTTTGATCTCTTGATGACCTCTCCACCATACTGGAATATGTTGCGAAAATCACGAGGAAACAATGAAACCGTCCATAAGGAACGTCTGCAAAAGGGACTCCCTCAAGTATACAGTTCATCATCTCAAGATCTTGGTAATATCGACTCCTACGAGGACTATCTCGATGGCGTTGTTCATGTCCTACGGGAGACCCAACCCTTCCTGCGGTCTGGGGCGTATGTTGTCGTCATTGTTCAAAATATGCGTGATGTTGATGGGGTCGTCCGTCCTGTTGCTTGGGATCTTGCACGGCGTCTCTCAGAGGTCTACATCCTCCGGCAGGAACAGATATGGTGTCAAGATAACAAGCGATTGGGGTGCTGGGGGTATCCAACTACCTATGTTTCCAATGTTCATCATCACTACTGTCTGATACTACAGAATTAGCAAAGAGATGAATCTGGGTGACTCTCGTTTTCTAGAACTAATTCTGAACACTCGCTTTTCATTTTTGATGCCGATGCCGAGTCATTATTATTTGCTTTAGTTGTCGGATAATATATGCTTTACAATATACGAGAACTCACCATGGATGATCATGAGGCGGTCAAGGATCTCAGTTCTACGATCTGGGATGGTAATGATTACGTTGGTGAGACCTTCCCTAACTGGATTAAGAGTTCAAACGCATTTGTCTATGGTATTTTCGATGGCTCCGATCTAATCGCCGTTTCTGCTCTTGAGAGGGTGCCGAATACTACGATCGCATGGGTCGAGGGTCTCCGCGTGCGCGATTCCTACCGTGGACAAGGGCTTGCAACGCGATTGGTCCTGCATATCGTAGAAAAGGCACAAGAGGAGAAAATTGAGACCCTCTGGTATGCTACTGGGAGTCGAAACGAGCCATCTCAATTAGTTGCGGATCGAGTTGGATTTAGACTTGCCACTCGTGTCGGTTATGCTGGCTTCGAACCGCCTTATCCCGAGCATCCTCAGCCGAGTCCGAATGTTGTCCCCCTCACGGTCTCACCCGAGCGTCTGCACTCGTTGCTTCAAGAAAATTCCGACCTGATCGATACAGATCATATTCCTCTTGCTTGGTCTTTCGATTATCCTTCTCTTGAGGGGCTCACGCGACTTAGTGAGAAGACGGAGTTCAAGGTCATTATCAACGATGATGGTCTTGCCGTGGCTCTGTACTTCAGTCGCTATGTTGGACAGGCTGAACGACGGAGAGGCGCCTATACTGTCTATGCCAGTGACAGGACTGCCTTTGTTGATGTTATGGCTCGAATTCTCGATGAGGCGGAGTCCAAGAATCCTCCACGTGTCGTTGTATTTCTTGGCCCTCGCGTAAAAGAGTGGTCAAAGCATCTTGGTTTCATTGATAGTCAATATGAGAAGCGATCATTCCTGCTCTACGAACAGAGATTTGGAGATGCTCCCGCATAGAATCACGCTTGAGGTCATGTTGACGCTTTAGTGACAGCCTTTGTCATCAAGTGAATTCATTATGAGTGATCACTTTGATACGACATGGGACTCCAGAGGATGCCGATGAATTTGTGGACCTTGCTCTATATGCATATGGATTTCCCGAGACTCGACGTGCGCGGATCAAATCGGTCTTTGCTGGTGTATTTCGAGAATTCGAATGTGTTGAGATTGATGGTCATCCCGTTGCGATTGCACGTATGATCCCCTTTGAACAGAATGTACGCGGTAGTTGGAAAAAGATGGGCGGTCTTGCTATGGTCGCCAGCGCACCCGAACACTGAGGAGAGGGGAATGTGCGACGGCTTGTCACCAAGATGCTTGAAGACCTGCAAGTAGATGGTTATGCTGTCAGTTGTCTGTATCCTTTCAAGGACACGTTCTATAGGGCATTAGTCTAGGATCTATCAATTGACCTTCTGGATTGTTCCATTATTATTATTATCTATTGCATTTTACATATACGGAATGTTTGTCCTCTGGCCCTTCATCTCTGCACATTTAGGCGCAAAGAAAGTAATGATCTGGGCAGGCCTTGTCCTGTTGTGGTTGGTAGTGGACTCATGGTTTGCCACGGATGTTCTGGAAATTTACGGTCCGGGAATGATACCCCTCACTTGGTATTCTTGCATCCTTGAACCTTTGGCCTCTCTATCTGTTAATTGGTCTATTGTCAGTCGTCACAGTATATGATACCGATGGCCTGACTCCGAATTTAAGATCATCACTGCTGGCGTGAAGTTGGAACAAGGGTAAACTCAAGGTCATGATGCGATGGGGGGCCCTCGTATGAACTCACACCTTATGGCCGAATTTCCTTGGATTCTGAGAAGTGCAATGGCTGTGGCATCTGTGTGGATGTATGTCCAATGGTAATTCCCGAACTCAACAAGGATCTCAGAAAGGTGGTTCTTGCACATCCTGAGATGTGTGTGAATTGCAGAGCGTGCGTGTTCAGATGTCCCACACAAGCCTTGTTTCTTGAACCTGAGACCGAGGCTGCAAGACTGGCACTGGAACGACTTCAATCAAAACAGCAATAAACTAACTGATATCTCGGAGTTGGTGTGTAATTTCTAATATATTACATTATCTCTCTATCATTGGCTTATCAAAAGCGGGTAAGTTTCAAGTCTTACCAGTTTCACGATTTTCAAGCGGTTCTCAGGAGATAAGACTAATTCAGCCAATTTTTATTTAATGATGTTTCTCTTGAAACAAAGTTTATCATCATTTAAGAACCGGGTGTCGAGTTTCTATTTATTAAATATAACAACCGTATTTCTCTGTGTAGATTGGAGGGCTCTCTTCACTGCATTTAACTAGATGCTTTAAAGAATTGATTCAAGACTCGACCCTTTGTTAATTTTGGGAGAGTAAATGTGACCTTCAGGCCTTCAGAAGGGTTGCCTGAAATCCGATCCCCTATCTGAATAGTTCCACCCAAGCTTGTAATGATCTCAACGGCATGATGAAGTCCTGTGCCACTTATCCTTTTCTCAGAATCTAATACTGACTGTTTCATACCTTCAGAAAGTCCTGGGCCATTATCAGATATCTCTATAATGATTTGGTCACGAGTATAATGAAGATTGATCCATACAGTTCGATTCTTGGCTGTGTTGTGGACAATCGAATTTTCAATAATATCAAAAAAGGCCTCTGATATTTGTGCATTAATTTGATAATCAACTTTCGTACTGTTAATTAAAATCTGTAGCTGGGTATCTCTATAGTTATGATATATTCTCTCAATTGCAAAATCTAATGCATCTTGGATTGAAACCAATTCAACATTTTCATCTTTGTTTGTGTCAAACCACTGTATTTTGCGGATTAAATTTACCGCACGATTAACAGAATCATTAATGATCTCTAGAATATTTGAGCACGATTCATTATTTTCTTTGTTATGGGCTAATAATTCTGTAGATGAAGTAATAATTTGAAATATATTGATCAAGTCATGACGCATAATATCAAGATGCATCTTAGCTTGCTTTCGTGCTGATTTTAATTGTTTTAGCACTTCTTTTATTTCAGTCTGATCCGTTATCCTTAGTGCAACTAGCCGTTTAGTTTTGTTGTCAGATCTGATTGGATAGATATCAATTGTTTCATACCTAATGTGGCCGAAATTATCAATCCGAGTTAATTCTAATGTTCCCGTATACCCTGTGTTAATCAAATCAAAAAATCTATAGTTTTCGTAATTAAAAATTTCGTTCCATTTTTCATTGTTTCTTAGAGACCCGCCTTCTGCAATCCCTTTGTTTTTTGCGGAATCATTTGCCATAATGACGGTAAGTGTGTTCGCATTGATGACAAGAATAGGTTCTGAAACTTTATCCAGTATCTGTTGTGAAATGATAGGTGTCGTGTAAGACGGATGCAATCTGATTGAGTTGTCTTGGTGTTCTGAAAACGGGGACTTTTTAATTATACTTGATAGTGCTCTCTTCCATATTCTAGTCTTCTCAATTATTTTTTCTAACCAATGGAATCTATACTTGATCATCATGGGCGTTGCAAGCTGGTATTTTCGAATATTGCTCATTATCCTTACCTCGTGGTGTAAAACATATTTAAATTATAATCCCCTGTTCCATTTTCAGCAGGTTAGTTTTATCTCACATATTTCTCAAGCACCTGTTTAATTAGATCGCTCTCATTCTTGATGGTTTTCTTATCACTTGAGTTCAATCTATTACGGAGTCGCATCCAAAAATTGTAGGTCTTGGTTGTTTTCATTAATATCCCTAGCTGGAATCTTTTATTTTTAACATGAATTTCAAGAGCATATAGAGTTAGATCTTCTGAGCAAATAGATGAAATTATTGAAGTTGAATCTTGGAATACCTCAGAGATTCTATTAGTTGCATTCACTAGAAGCGAGGTCATTGCAGCCACTTCTTTTGTATCAAAATCATTATGTGTATACTCCGCAATAATTAGTCCCCGATAATCTGTAATCACAATGCAAACACTTTCTTTTAGGGCGTTTTGAAGATCGCTTATATTTTTCATTAATTCATGATATATGCCGCTTTTCATTGTTGTCTTTTTCTCCTATCCATGTTCTATCCTAATTTCTATACGGTGGTCTTTTAATTATATAATTCCAAGACTGATGATTCTTCTGAATCCGGTTGTTCGATGAGGTGAAGGAGTCGTGTCAGTGCCATTTCAGCAGAATGGAAGTCTTTACCACTCATTCCAATTGTCCTTCTTACACCAAGCCATTCTGCAACTTTCTGTGGAGATGATGCAGACTCTCTGTCTTGTTTATTCGCTATGACTTGAATGGGGATCTCTTCATTGAATGCGGCTTGAGTTTCAGCAAGCATCGATAATGCCTCTCCAATCATCCCTGGGTCCGCTGAATCAATAATCAGTAGTACTCCATCAGTATGAATCCTCATTGCATCTCTGACTGCTTTGAAATGTAATTGCCCCGGTACACCTCGCAATTCTATTTCTTTCCTTATCCATCCGATGTACTCTTCCGCCTCGGCAAGAAACTCCCTTTGAGGGATAATTAGCCCCTTATCTGAAACTCTTTTTCGGGCCCATGTCACACGACCAAGATCAAATGCCGTTGTAGTTGTGCATTTCTCACCTTGATAGCCCCCTTTGAGATCCCTTTCGATAGATACTGTATTTGGATCAAGGGTATGGATTAGTGTTGTCTTGCCTGCCTGGAATGGCCCCGTAACATATACCTTGTAGTCATAATTCTTTATTTGTATTCTCATTTTTGTCGCTCCTAAAAAAAGGGGAGGGATGTCTATCCCTCGATGGACTATTAAAGAACGCTTGAAATCTCCTTCAAGACCTTCCCTAACTCAAAATCCAGCATCCCTATCTTGGAATCTGCGGGCGCTGTTGCGATGACTGACGCTTTATCTAATGTTCTCACAAGGATTATCTTCGAAATCCCCTCGATCACAATATTTTTTGGCTCTCCACCTTTCAGTGTCATACCGACTCTCGTACCTATGGATGTCAGAGCAGCAGCCATAGCTGCAATTGCTTTTTCGTCTACATCTTTTTGCAGCACTGAGGCCATTAACTGGCCCTTTGAACTGACAAGTGCTGCGCCGTCGATTTCGCTTGAAGTCACTAATTGGTTTAGTATATCAACAAGTTTTCTTGTCTTTGAACTCATTTTATTATCACCTCGTTCATTTTGCCTCGAAGAATTCGCAAGTTTCTTCCTGCGAACCAGTTACATACACATTCTTCTTCTTGCACCAGATCTGTCCCTCTGAATTTGTTTCTCCTGCATGAATGCAATTACACCGATCCGCCATGGTTATCACTCCATTGTTAGTTTGAACTTGCATGTGTTGGTCGCTTCATCCCACTCGTATTTTGAAACAGTGAGTGTCTTGTTTGTTGATTTGTATATGGCCGCTGACAAAATTGATATCCATGTGCAAACAGGAATCTCATTAGGGCTGCTTTTTCGTATTAGTTTCGTTGCAGTATTAAATACGCAATCTTGTAAAGATACTTCGATGACATCCTCTGTAACAGAAGGAAATCCAACACTTCTTACAGCGCCAAGTGTATTCATCAATTCCATGAATGATTGTGTTACCTCATCCGGATTTGATCCCTCAACTGTAAGTTTAGAGTCATGCAGTAACTCTAAAATATCATCAGCTGCATATTCATCAGTTACCTGTGTTGTGATCAGCTCGCCAGTCAGACCCATTTTGTAAATGGATCGGATTATGGCTGCGATCGAAAAGTTGGATACATCAAGTAATCCCTTGTAATCCATTCTAATTAATACCTCCGGACCAAATACTTAACACTACGATGTCCTCGGAGGTCGCATTGGTCCAAGATTGAGTATTTCATGTTAGTTGATAAGCAAATGGTGGCCTTGCGGACTAGTTTTGTACTGCTGATACTTGCTACTGCTTACTTTGTCTGCATTTGGCTTCTGCTTAGCGTCGCTCCTGTTTTTTTATCAGCCATGACGATTTTTAGTCGGCATAGTGTAAATATCTTATATCGCTTGAAATAGTCTAGAGCATGACCCAAATGAAGACATAATTTTCATGTAAGTGATTTCTGTTGCTGTCAATCCCTTATTAGTAAACTTTCCAGCAAGCGAGAACAGTACCTTTCCATCTCTGACTATTTTTGTAATAATTGCTGATTGGATTTCTGCTTGATTTTTTTCTAATTGCTTCTTTAAAGTTGGATCTATCATTTTTGATGCTTTTCTCATGAATATATGATGTGCTTTTGCAGGTTGATCTGTTAACACATGTTCTTCTCTACTGCCTCTCCCTTTGGCCCTCTTTGTGTCCATTTCTTTCCATGCATCAGGCAGTTTTACATACTTCAACTTTAGGATGCTATTCTCCCAGTCAATAGTGCCAGTTATCAATATTTCACTGTGGATCTTTGTTATGATTTGTGAAATTTCTCTTAGCATATTATCTTCAGAGTCATGCGTGTTGGTTCTATCTTGAATGATCGATAACATTGTATCGATCAGTTGTAATACTACATCGTCGGAATTCTTCTGTTGATCACTACTTTCGTAATACTCGCCATGGATTATTAGGAGATTGGTGTTCTTCCGATTTACTCTACGTACTGTTAGTGTTTCAAATTTTTCTTTGAACTGAAGCGTGATAGATATTGCAAGTGTGAACGGGGTTAACAAATCTATGTCGTCAACAACATCTTGTATCTGATCTTCAGTAATTATTGATTGATTTTGGTTGTGCCTGTGATCCGAATTCTTTAAGGGATAGATTGAATGTTCACTGTCATTAACAATGAGGACTTGTTTCGTTGTTGCATCAATTATGGCAAAAAACACTGGAAATGTGTCTATGACAGATGTCATGAGTTCCTTGATTTCGTTATTGAACAACTGATTGTGTGTATCCAGCGGAATAATACACTGAATTGAGATTCCTATCTGTCCGTTCTCTAATCTGACCGGAATGAGAAACGTTTCATAGGTATATTTGTCGACTTTCATGGTTATCATTGAAAGTGGTGTTTGATTCACTATGCATTCTTTTAACACTTTTTTCATTTCTTTTTTATTTGGTCTTGTTATAAACTCTGTAATTGTCTGGCCTTCTATTTCCTCATTAGGACGGCCTACTAAGAGTTGAAATGATTGATTTGATTTAATAATGGTAAGCTTTGCATCAACCACAACCAATGGTATTGGAAAAACATCTATAAGTCGAGTCTTTTTCACCCGGGACGCAAGATAAAATAACTTGGCCGATCCTACCTCCTTATGAGCAATTTCTTCTCGTGCTTCCAGAGTCTGTACATATTTTGAAACTGTATTTCTGCTAACGCCGATTATCCTAGATATATCGCTGATAGTTAATCCTATCGGATTATCACCAAGTATCTTTATTATTTGAGTATTGAGCGATGGTTCGACTTCCATTGTTTTTGACTCCCAAGTGATCCAGCTTGGTGTCCCTGCGTTCCACTGCCAATATTTTGAGCCTTTTCAGAATGCTTGATATAGGGGCGATGCGTTCTCGTTCTATATGACGTTTCTAATATGATACTTCAAAATATATAGGTTAGCATTTACTCCAAAACTGAACAATTCACTAACATGCGCATATCCTTATATAGGTAACTATGGTTAATTACCGGTTGACTGTCGCACGTAGATAATTGATAGGTTATCGGACTTTTCAATTATCTTTTGATTATGAAACAAAATGAAACAAAACATGGTGCTGGAAAGCTAGTAACAAGTGATTACGAAAAGTAAGATCATAGCTTTGTGATTGAATCCAAAACTCTTCAGGATTCACTCTGCCTTGAATGATCTATGACTGTTGACTTTTCTCACAGAGCCCCATTTGTGTAATAGTTTATATCCTTAAAACTCGGATATGAACATGGATGGTTGTGCTTGGACAACCTTCAAGTAAATAGAATAGCAAAGGAATACACGCAATTTGAGTAGAGCAACCCCATTAGTGTTAGTACTTGTTGTAATCATCATGATTCCGGCCGCAATTAAGTTGCGTGAGCAAGTCGATATAGGTGAGAATGTAACGCTGGACTTGACGCTAAAGATGAGTGATCCATCTGGCGATATAGAGTATGTTGCAACCTATCATTGGGGCGCAACAGAGATTGAAAGTTCAACAAATCCATCATCAAAAATAAAATGGATCAGTCGTAGTTCACAAGCCATGGTCCAAAGTTCTGGCGATTTAACAACCGCTGTTAAAAATATCTTTTCTAGTATGTCGATTGAAACTGATTCTTTTTCCTTAAACCAGCAAGGTGATTGGAGTCTATTCATACAGAAGAAACTGTGTGAAGGTGTGTTCATTAATCTTGATGCGGAAGGTGATAACACTACAATCAACAGCTTAACACCTTCATTGTCGATAGAATTTGTGCCTGCAACTCTTTCATCGGCTTTGGATAGTGTGGACATTGACCACATCAAAGTTATCGTAACAATTTCACTTCACATAATGGGAGAGGTTGTGGAACAATATTTCAGAAACTGTTTTGAGGTTTTCATGGGTTATGTAGAACTTGCCTCAAATGTGGTGAACCATCAAATAGGAACTATCTATGCGAGTCGATGAAGAAAATGTAGTGAGGGAAACGCCCTTCTCAGGTTCGTCATCATAAATCTGGATTCTGATGAACGACAAGGTGATACATCATGGTTGGAACAGGTCAACTCTGAGGCAATTGCTTACTCATCTAAAATAACTTCATCTTCGGAGTGCCACGGTGGACTGACCATACATACGAATACAAGATTTTCTTTTCCCGTATTATTGATGAACTGTTTTGCAGCTGGTGGGATGTATACGGTGTCTCCCGATTTTACTCTCTTCCTCTCACCATTAATGGTCATAATTCCTTCTCCTTGGAGAATATAGTAGACTTCAGAGGATGTCTTTAGAAGATGTGGCCGTGTGCTCTGTCCGGGACCGACAATCGCATGGGCCAGACTATAGTCGATCTGAAGGTCGTCGCCGTGGAGAGGATTTAGAATCTCCCGCAGGCGGGTCTCATCACCAGCTACGATCTCCTTACAGTCAGCAAGTCGTTTTACGAACATTTTCATAGCCCTCTACTTTTTTGTTTATGTGATTAGACTGAGGTATGATATCAAGTTCCTATCTTATTCGGTTGCTTTGAATTCTTCTAGGCTATCTGGAGGAAACCCCGATGGTGTTATGAAATCTTTTCTAAATCTAAAATCGCATTTCGGAGCGCCGTTAGATATTGTTTGTGTTCTTATCATCCCAAATCCCACAGACCGTGCTAATGCATAATCTGCGAGACAGACATATGGTACATATTTTGCATAGCCGTTGATTGTTAAGTTTGACATTCTTGGACAGTAGGTCCAGCGTCCGCCCACCAACGGCAGTGGACACCAACAACCTCACAATCATGGTAATGGTCATACGTGAGATGTGGTTGGGAGTTTATACACTCCTATGTTCAATGTCCAGGAATGTCCAAGTTTTCTGTGACTGCTGGCAACCCTGCTAAATATGAGATGGAGTATCATCCACTTTGTTATTCGAGGCATTGAATCAAAATGCTTTTCGGAGATCTCGTAGAATATTTTTCCAATTTCTCTAGTGCCCGTATTTTCCTGTTCCAATGTACGAATGAATGCCAACATCATTGTCGTATCTATTAGGTCTTGGAGCCACATGTTCTTTTTCCCGCCTATCTCCGGTAGTGCGGGATAAGATTCTTGAAAATCTCTCTACTCTTTTCGACAAGTTATCGTGTCTTGGATTCATAAAAATAATTATTCAAGACTTGTTTTATTATTGTGCCTGACTTATCAAAATACTTCATCAGTTTTGATCGCATTTGCAGGTAATAGTTACCGTATTACTCTCTCTCATTTTATCCTCTTTTCATTGTTCTTTTGCTGCTACTCATGTTATTTGTGATATATTGTTTTGTTACTAAGTACAGCAACTGTTTCACTTGGAGCAGGACATGGAGTGGGCAAGTTTCAATGATTACTATTGTGTGTAGTGTGCCTTCTCTATAAGAATGCGGTTGTCACAGAGCGATCTCCTTGTAGATACTAATCGTTTTCGATAACAAATGGTTGCATTCAATAGAATGGTTGAAGGATGTCAGATCACAAATTCATCTAACTCGCTCCAGTCTGCTGCATAGGTTGGATACTCCTGTTCGTCCTTCAATAGCTCGAGATGTTCAATAGCGGCAATCTCGCGTTGTAGTGTGAACGATCTCGCACCACCCCATCTGAGATAGTCATTGAGATCTCTCGAGATTCTCCCTTGGTATGTCTTGCACGCCCCCTCACAGAACACCTTGTTGCCACGAATCTTGATGGGACCGCCACACCATCGGCAGACCGCTCTCTGGCCATATGCAAGAATCGTATCATCTTCGACCTGTGCTAAAAAGACGGTGCCATCAAAATCACACACGATCCACTCCTCATCACTACGAATCGTCTTTGTCCAGAGTCTGCCTGTCGGTTCTCTGCGCCATGAGGCCGCTTTTGGGATTGGGGGTCTTTCTTCCTCAAAATCAAGGAGCCTTGTCTGATACGAGTGTGATCTTCGCATACACTATTGTTGTAGTGATTGCTGATAAACTCCTTTTATTTTACTGCCACTCTAATGTGTGGCCTTTCAAGTGCACCATTGCTGAGGTATATGCGCCACAAATTTATTACCATTTGATTCAAACCATTGGCCGGTGATTTAATGAGTGAAAAAATAAAAAAATTCGTTAGCGTCATCGGTGGGAAACTTGACATCACCTGCGATGAATGTGGTGGCAAGATGCGCCCTGGTGGTCACTATCAGCTAGATGTGGGTGGCAAATCCTACCAGTTCTGTTCTGAAAAATGCATGGATGCCTTCGAGGCAAAGATGTCATAGTTTCCGTCAGCAGTTCTTTTAATATCGCGGGCTATGACCTCAATCCGAGGTCACCCGCTTGCATTTATTCTTTGGTCGGCCTGATTTTTACAAAAAAATAGTACGTACCACACGAAAATATATCTTATTATTTTAGGCTTTTAGTCTTTGTATCTGTTTCTGAAATTTTAGTTTTATAATTTCAACGGTATGACCGCAGGAATTGGCATCCGATTTGACAAAAAGGGGAATCATTCAACGGTCGTATCATAGAACGTGTACCTCTGGCATTCATGAATACAAATGGCAAGGACGTTTCGAATTCCATTTGGTCACAGTAACTATTATGTGGCCCCAGTACTGACGAGAAACATGATGAAAAAATATACTATTTTCTCATTGCTATTGCTGATTATAGGTGCTTCTATTATTGGTCTTGGAAATTTGCCCGATACGCCATCGCCACTGTTAGAATTTCCCATTCAGCAACCTGACTCAATTGAACGCTTGGCTGCATACCACACTCCCGATTGGGGCGAACCCGGAGTATATCATAATGGGATCGACTTGGTCGTTTCCGAAAATGTGACCGTGATCTCTCCCTGTGAAGGCAAGATCGCAAGTGTCAGTGAGAGCGTGAATCCTTATGCCGGAAATGTTCTCTTCAGTGTGGTCATAACCATCGATCGAGTGTGGGAGGTAAAGCTTGTACTCGAACCGGGATTTACTGACTCTTCGAATAATTCCAAGCAGACAGATGCTATCACGATCGAGGTCGGTGAGTCTGTTGCAGCAGGTGCAACAATTGCTACCTTACTCCACAGCGATCATTATCCACACCTGCACTATATGCTCCTGTATAGAGGGGTGGATGTTTCGGCATACGACTTCTCTTCACCAAGTGCAAAGGCCACGTTCGAGGAGATCGCAACAAGGAGCAACAGCACCATTCAGTATGACTATGACCTGCCAAAATTCACAGAGACCCTCCAATGGCGTATCATGACCGGGGGCGGCGGATCTCTTATCATTCTTGGTCTAGTGGTCTTCATAGTGAGGCGACGGAGGTAAGAGACCCGTTCGTGGCCCGATCCTTCGCTTTCCGTGGATTGCATGATTTTGGTGGTGGTTCACCATGCTGTTGGCGGACACTGTTTCAAAACTTATTCGCTCGTGTTTGCACACACAGTTGCGTGGAGTTGGCAAAGGATTGATTTACATAGAATTCCTTTGTCGAGTGTCTGCTCACTTATTCTCCACATCCATACCGTTCTTAGGCCTCAAAACATGACTAAAGAGGAAGCACCACAGTTTTCGTTCTCTTGAGATAGATGTTGTGTATACGCTCGGCGACATCAATTACGGTCTTTGCTGGTCAATCTGTTCTTACTCCCTGAGCGTCTAATACAAAGGCTTGTGCATGGTCGATTGGTATCTCTATCATGTTCTGCCATCCGTACCGATTGTCCCGGATTTTTATATTATTCGAGCCAATCTTTATAATGATACTTTCCAAATTTGACTTAAGTGGTACTAAAAATGATGGCGCGAATATTTCGTGTGAAATCAGTCATTGCTTTTTTCTTTTTATTTTCTCTTGTTGTTGGATCTACTATGCTCCCTAATACTGGGATCTCACCTGCGGCTAATGTCACTGATGGCCGTCAGCAGTTGAGTCCTCGTGTTCAGGTGTCATACGTAGAACGTGCTCCCATAGTCATTACCTCCAATGCGAACTTCAGCTCGATGGGTTTCTCTGGCAGTGGGACTGCGCTTGATCCATACATCATAAACGGCTTCAATATTACAAGTGATTCGAATTGCATTGATATTAGTGATACCGATGCATATTTTGTGATACGCAATTGTCTGCTCAAGAGCACTCAAAACTTGGGTATTGGCGTGGATTTTGAAAACGTGACTCACGGAACAGTAGAGGGCAACCTCATTACGGGAAAGGAACGTGCAATCAGTCTTACCTCTGATAATTACAATAACACGATTACTAATAACACACTCAATTACAGCCATTATGGAATTGCAGTCATTTATTCTAATAATAATACGCTGACCAATAATTCAGTTTCGCAGAACTCGTGGGGTGGAATTTACCTTGACCACGCAAACAACAATACGGTTGCTAACAATACGATTAGCGATAATTTCAGTGTTGGGATAGAATACTACTTATCGGATGATAACTCTCTCATTAACAACATAATTTCTCACAATCAAAATGATGGAATATACTTCTTTTCGTCCGACAAGAATTTAGTCGAAGGCAATAGAATCACTCAAAACTCAGACGATGGTATCCATCTCTATTCCACTTCAATTAACAACGTAATCGCAAACAATACAATCACCCTTAACTCACGTGGTATTGAATTTGCATTTTCGTCTAATAATAACGAATTAGTCAACAATACAATTACTGGGAACTCAGATGATGGAGTTTACATCAACAATTCTCTGGACGAAATATTTACAAATAATTCTCTTGATCATAATGGTATCTATATCTATGGGACGATCGTGGCCGCTTGGCATCATACAATCGGACTAGACAATATTGTCAATGGGCTTCCAGTTGGCTACTTTTGGAATCTCACCAGTGGAACTGTTGACGGTTCACAGTACGGGCAGGTCATTCTTGCCAACTGTACTGGTGTGACTCTGGAAGATGGTGTGTTCGCCAATGTTACTAGCGGTGTGGAATTCGGTTATTCCTCACATTGTAACATGACTAACAATACAATTTCTGATAATTCAGGTGATGGACTGTTCTTGTACGCCGCGAGCGATGATGTGATCTCAAACAACACTTTTGCTTCAAATTCTGGTACTGGGATCTTCTCACTCTCTTCAGATCATAATACGATAGTCAACAACACTATTACTGACAATTCCGGTGTGGGCCTCTCTCTCTCTACATCGGGCAGCAATTTGATCAGTAACAATATCATCGCTCATAGTCATAACCACGGTATTTCATTGACATCCTCGAACGATAATATCATTGATAACAACACGATCGCCCAGAACACAAAAAATGGGATCTATTTCACATCATCATCTACCAATAATTCGATCACTAATAATGACATCACCAATAATGACGGGAATGGAGTTGTCTTTTCATCCTCATGTGATAATAATACACTAAGAAATAATACAATCTCTCAGAATCAACTTAGCGGATTATACTTTTCCAGTACCAGTGACCTGACGATTGTCAATAATACGATCTCTCATAACACGTATCAAGGAATATTCTTTACATCTTCGTGTAATGGGAGCCTGATAGTAAATAATTCAATTACTTATAATTCTCGGGGTATCGATATTGGACTACACTCCGTTTCGAATTTGATCTATCAAAATGTGGTGGCTTGGAACTCACAAAATGCTATAGATGCTGGCCAATCTAATCAATGGAATTCCTCCATTGGTAATTATTGGTCTGACTACGGTGGTGTGGGAACCTATGCGATCTCGGGATCGGCAGGGAGTATTGACTATCACCCACAATTATGGCCTCCGGATAATGATGCTCCAGTAATTGACCATCCGGTCGATATGATCTGTAATGAGGGAGCCACTGGTCATGTCATCACGTGGAACCCATCTGATGCTCACCCAACGAGTTATGAGGTATACCGGAACGGAACGGTTCTGGAATCGGGTAGTTGGGATGGCAGTGCAATCTCTGTTAACTTAGATGGTCTTGGTCTTGGAGTATATAATTATACAGTAAAATTATTTGATGTGGTTGGGCATTGGTCCACAGATACTGTCTTTGTCACAGTTGTAGATGGCACCGCTCCAACAATCGATCATCCTGCTGACATCACTTATGAACCCGGAACTACTGGTCATGTCATCACATGGAACCCGTCTGATGCTCACCCCTCAAGGCTTGAGCTTTATCGGAATAGCTCTCTCATATATTCCGGTAGTTGGGATGGGAGCTCTATCACTGTGAATGTAGATGCTTTGAATGAGGGTGCATACAACTACACATTGGTCGTGTATGATGCGGCAGGGAATAATGCGAAGGACACAGTCTTTGTGATCGTGACTTCTGGTTCAACGACGGCTACCACGACAACGACCACTACTACAACAACCACTACTACCACGACTACTGGTACAACCACAACTTCAGGAACAACATCACCCACTACTACCTCCGGAACCTCTCCACCAAATACGCCTCAACCTACTCCGCTATCCCCTGCTGAGATTCTATTGATCATCATTATTGGCGTGACTCTCGGAATCTCTGTGGTTATTGTGGTTGTCTATGTCGATAGACGACGGAAGTCATAATCAATCAGTTTACGGGGGAGATTATTTTCTCCCCTGATCTTCTTTCTGTCGCCGTGTTATTACTTTGGTTGAAGTGATTACAAAGTGGCATCGGATCGCACCGATTATTGTCGTTATGTGAATCGTACACTGCAAGATGGTCGAGTCAGTTCGAATGATTGATGAGTGTAATTTTTTCTATTATTTTGGGTGCTATAGCACCTAATGCAAAACGACGATCCCGCAAAGTGTCCTTTGCAATACCTTAAAATCCCTTACCAATTCGCAGCGCTACTTGATGCGTGATCGAAGGTAAAAAATATGGATTATATGCAGTTCCTTCTCCTCACTGGGATTGTCGGGTTGATCTCTGGTTTTGCAAGTGGGTTCTTTGGTATTGGTGGTGGCTCCGTTCGGATCCCACTATTGAACCTCATCGGTTTCTCTCTGATCACTGCATACGGCATGAATCTGATGGCCTTGCCCGTCACGACTCTCATGGGCGCGGTCTCTCATAGAGAACACATCGATTTTCATCTCGGCAAGTATATGATCCTTGGAGGCACCCTTGGAACTGTGGTTGGTACGCTGATCGCCTTTCACCTCGCGTATTCCTCGCTTCTGTTGGCGATCGTCTTTGTTATCGTCTCGATCCTATCAGTCTTGGCTCTGAATTTTAGCACGCTCGCCCCTAACACGTCTCAACAAATGCATCCGACTTTTCCCGCTCTCTCCTCTAGCATATTTGTCAGTAACGTTCTCACAGGCATGAGAGGTGGAAGTGAAGGATCTCTGTTCGTTCCTATTCTTCGACTATTCAATGTAGACATGCGTCGGGCGATTGCGACTGCTCTATTTGCTGCCGTGTTCACCTCACTTGTCGGGGTCTTTCTCTATTGGAGCCAGAGTTACCTCCTAGTCGTTGAAGGGCTGGTCGTACTTCTCGGATCCACAATTGGTGCACGCTTTGGCAGCTTCTTCTCGCTCAAGACAAAACCACGATGGCTGGAGCATGGTCTCTCTATACTCATTATAGTGCTTGCATTTGCCACACTCTTGAGGGCATTGTTTCCATAGTTGATCCGGTACTCTCGATATCTTTGTTGTGTCCAATTTGATGGTCGATCATTCTTGTGTCTTCGAGTATCGTGCTGGGAGTGTTTCAACTTGGGTCGCGGACAGTGCACGACGATTGATAGTGTGATATACTTTCACAGAGCTTATATTTTTATAAACTTAGCTTTATATTGTTACATATCTATCAAAATTCGAGCTGTATCTTATGAATGCAAATACACCCGTTTCTAAGAGTGTAGTTCTATTTTTTATATTTTCTTTTTCCCTTGCATTGATTTGGATTACTCCTACTGCATTGCACTCCTCAATAAATACCGATGTTGATGAGGGATTGCAATCGGGATTCCAATTCAAGCCAACATACATAGAGCACACGCCGATAGTTATTACAGATAATTCGAACTTTAGCGCACTCGGATTCTCTGGTAGTGGAACCTCAAATGATCCCTATATTATAGTGAATCTGAATATCACGAATAGTGCAAATTGCATAGACATACGTGATACTGACGCTTACTTTGTGATTCGCGGCTGCCTGTTAAGTGGCGATGGTACAAACAATGGAGTGTACCTTGAAAATGTGACTCATGGCATGATCACGCGGAACCTCATCTCTGCTAAGAATAATGGGGTTGGTTTCTATTCATCGAGCCAAAATAATATAATACGTAATAATACGCTCATCAAGAATTATTACGGAGTAGTAATTTCTTCGGCCGACAATAATACCATAGATAACAATACTGTCACACAAAATGAGTGGGGTGGCATATTTCTCTCGTACTCGGATTACAGTAAAGTAATTAATAATCAAATCAACAATAATTCTGACGATGGTCTCTCTCTCACGCATTCAGACTATGCCACAATTATTAATAATACTATCAACGATAATTCACACAAAGGAATAGAAGTTCAATACTCGGTCAACAGTATGATCCGCAACAATACGATCCTTCATAATTCTGACCAAGGGATTTACCTTTACTTCATATCGACTGATAGTTGGGTTGTCAACAACACACTTGCTCTGAACGAAGTTGGTGTGGATATTGCCTCGGCTAACGATAATCACGTGGTCAACAATACCATCTCGCGGAATCCACACGGTGGTATTCTTGTCCAATTTTCTTATAATGAGACCTTACAAAATAATATTCTTGATCATAACGGGATTGTTATCGAAGGTTCAATGTCATACTCGTGGTCTCATACAATTGGAATGGACAATCTGATCAATGGGCTTCCGGTGGGATACTTCGCGAATCTCACAGGAGGAGTGATCGATGGCCCCAAATATGCTCAGGTCATTCTGGCAAATTGTGATGGCGTGACCGTACAGGATGGGACATATGCCAATGTGACTATTGGTATCCAGCTCGGATTCTCCACGAACTGTGACATTATCAACAATACTCTCACTGACAATTCCGGATATGGGATCTCCACTGAACAGGGGGACAATGATTCAATCGTAAATAACACCCTCATTGGTAATTCCGATGACGCGATCCACATGGACGGTTCAAGGTACATGGTGATAGCAAACAATACTATCTCACAAAACTTGGCAACAGGGATCTCCCTCTCTGGTACACAAAGCATTGTGATAGGTAACAACACCATCACTCACAATTCTTATGGGATCTCGTTTAGCTCGACAAATGATTGTTTGATCGGCAATAACACGATTACTAGTAATTCGCATAATGGCCTTCAGTTCTCCACTGTCTGTGACAATAATACCGTTGAAAACAACACAATATCTGACAACAGCGGGAATGGCATCACGATCAGTAGCTACGCGGATAATAACAGAATTATTAGAAACACAATCACAAATAATCATCTCAGTGGATTTTATTCCAGTTCCAACGTAGGTAATGATCTAATAAATAATACAATTACTGATAATGATATTGATGGGATCGTGTTCAGCAGCTCCTGTAACTCAAGTACTGTATTTGGCAATGTCATTACCCACAATGGTGGCACGGGAATTAGGGTGGGCTCACAATCAAATGCAAGCATGTTCTATGAGAATGTCCTTGCTTGGAACACCGTTAATGCCCAAGATAATGGTCTTGCTAACCAGTGGAATTCCACTACCGGAAACTACTGGTCCGGGTATGGTGGTGTGGGGCTGTACGCTATTCCGGGAACTGCGGGGAGTGTTGACTACCATCCACAGTTATGGCCTCCGGATACTGATGCTCCGGTGATCAATCATCCTGCTGATCTAATCTACACTGAGGGTGAGACCAGTAACTCCATCACATGGACACCAGCTGATGTGCACCCCTATGAGTACGTAGTCTATAGAAATCAGGCTCTACTTGTCCAAGATAGTTGGGATGGAAGTGCTATTACCGTAAATGTGGACGGTCTAGGACTTGGAGTGTATAACTTCACGATAGTGGTCTCAGATGTGGTTGAGAATCAAGTTGTCGATACGGTCTTCGTGACTGTTATTGATGATATCTTGCCGCTGATCGATCACCCCTCGGATCTCTCATATGTGGAAGGGGCCTTGGGCCAGAGCATCACATGGACTCCCTCTGATCTGCACCCCTCCAGCTACGAAGTCTACCGTAATAGCACGTTACTGTATTCTGGCAGTTGGGACGGATCTTCCATCACTGTGAATGTAGAGTTCTTGAGCAAAGGCGTGTATAACTATACGCTGATCGTGTTTGATAGTTCTGGGAATAAAGCCTCAGACTGCGTAATGGTAACAGTGACAGCCAGTACTACCACGACGACTACTACGACAACAACAACTACTACAACGACCACCACTACGACGCCAACCACGCCAACCACGACAACAACAGGTACCTCAATACCGACTACACCCTCTTCGATAGATCTATTGCTTGTGGTCGTCATTGTTGAAACTGTGGGAATTATTGTGATTATCGTGATTCTCTTCATTCGCTATCGACAGCAATGATTCCATTTGATGCTGGAGATCTATCCTCCTTGAACTCTTGTTCACGAGGTTTTTTTCCTCAGGGGAATGATCTCCTCATCCCCATTATTTTGAATTAGATTGACCTGTACAGTGTCTGCTAAATTGAGAGAGGTCTTAAGAGATCTAAAAGTTCATGGCTATCTCCTTTCTCTTAGTATATGGATCTTCACGCGGGGTTTCTAGCACTCTATTATCGATGAATCCTAGCGTGATTGCGATTGGATTTGAGAAGAGATATACGGAGAGTGCTCTTAGCGCAACCTCTAAACTTATGTAATGCTTAACGTATATTAAGTAGAGGAGAATTAAATCTGCATACCCGAAGTGACAGTTGATGTGAACTATGCTGCGACAGCCTGATGGGCTAGAGAGCGTTTCGACCGAGCGTGATGCGCTTGGGTTCTACGCATGCACAAAGACTGTTTCGGGTGATGAGAGAGTGTTCGCACCTGCACCTCAAATGACAGGATCAATGGTAACGGTCACTATCAAAAAGTTGAGAAAAGGAGATGACGGAATTTGCCACACTCCAGTAGACGAGAACTGAATACGGTACGACCCACAGAGACATGGCTTCAGAGGATACTGCCGGAGGGATTTCCTTATCCCTCGTCGACTCTCATCAGCGGCCCCGGGGGAACAGGGAAGCCACTGGTGGTATTTGCATTTGTTGCCTCATGGCTAAAGTCTGGAGGCTCTGTAGTGGGGATCCCTCTTCAATATCCAACTGTAGAATTTGTGAAGACTTCCATGCGCCGACTATACAACGTCGACTTGGACGACTATCGTGAAAGAATGGCGTATATCCAGTTTGATCTCTCTATTGATGCGTATGAAGAGGTAAACGATCATACTGTCAAGGCGAATCTGCTGAAGCCTGATGTATGGAACGATGTGATCGAACTGGCAGAAAACATGGTTGAAGAGACCGACTTGGGTACGCTGGTCTTTGGGTCTGCTATGAACCTGCTCCTCTTCTCCCCAACATACAAGAGTGCCGCAATAAAGAATCTAGAGGACATTATCAAGAGCGACAAGAGCAGGACCTACATGTTCTCCGTGAGCACCAGTGCGCTCGCAGACGAGATCAAGAAGTGGGAAGACGCAGCAGATAATCTGACGTTTACACGAATGGTAGAACCAATGAGGCTGTTCTTCAGAGTGGACAGAATGAAGGGCGTGGAGTTCTCAAGAGACGAGGTAGAAGTACCAATATCACAGGACGCGATCAGTGAGATCAAGGAGCTTGCAGAGAGAACACGAAAGAGAATCATCCCGGCGATAAGGAAGATTTAGGCGACACCAACTCCGAATGAAGTGGTCACACGTGATTGGGAGCTGATTCGTGAACTAGATCGAGAGCGGTGCCACGAGGTCTAAGAGTTCCTTATCGATTTCCTTTCTCTTTGTGTACGTGTCTTCAAGAGGGGTCTCCACGATCTTGTTGTCGATAACTCCAAGCATGACTCCCGTCTTTCCGTCAAGGATTCGACCGATTGCCGCTGCGCCCAACTTGGTGGCAAGAATCCTATCCTGCCGGGTGGGATTTCCTCCTCGTTGGATATAGCCTAAGACGGAAACCCTACAGGTCTCACCCACGAGCTTGGACATCTTTCGGCTGATTTCTACGGCGTTCCCCGCCTCGTCGCCCTCCGCGATCACTATGAACACAAAACCCTTTCCTCGCCTGCGTCCCTTGACTACACAGTTCACGATCTCCTCGAGGTCTGTTGGGGTCTCGGGAACGAGAATGGCCTCGGCTCCACATGCGATACCCACATGGAGTGCGATCGCCCCTGAGTGTCGTCCCATCACCTCGATCAGAAAGATTCTGTCAAACGACTGAGCAGTATCTCGGATCTTGTCTATTGCGTCGATAGCGTTGTTGACCGCCGTATCAAACCCAATGCTGAAGTCCGTGCCATAGACATCGTTGTCGATAGTCCCGGGGAGACCGATGATCCGTCCATCCCAGTACTGCTCCAGCTTCTTGAGGGCCTGCATGGTGCCGTTGCCACCAATCGCAATGAGAGCATCAAAGCCCTCCTCGGTTAGGATTTTTGCAGCCTTCTTCTGGCCCTCCTCGGTTCGGAATTCTTCCGAGCGGCCTGTCGAGAGGACGGTTCCCCCTCGGTGGATGATGTTGGCTACGGACCTCGCCTCTAACTTGTGGAAGTCTTTGTCGAGGAGACCTTGGAAACCACCACGAATCCCGTAGACCTCACAACCCCTGTAGATTCCAACTCGTACGATCGCCCGGACTGCAGCATTCATTCCGGGGCTGTCGCCACCACTGGTTAAGACTCCGATTTGCATAATTAATTGTAGTAATCGTGCACTGATAAATCACATACTTACGTTTTCTAGTTATATTATAGATTTTATTGGGCCTTTAAATCTCAGGTCAATGATGCAGATGTGTGAAAAGTCGAGGATCATGTAAAGTATTAGAAAGACTTGTACTATGATGTTTTCGGGTTCGCAATCTCACAGGATTTATTTTATATGGATGGATCCATGATTGAGGTCTTTTCACATAGAGCCGCTAATGATAAATCTGTAAATGGTAAGCTATGATGGTATCGCATAGACTCACCAAAGCAATCCAACGAATTCTTTAATGGAGATATAATCCTCAGAAGACATGAATGACTGGCACTTTTCTAACGTAGACGGGGTATGTTTCTAATGACAATTATTGAAAAGCTGGAGCATGCTGTTTCGAAAGTACAGTCTATTTTTGATTCACATTTGTCTAGACCCTGTAGAGATGTAAGTGATCAAAAGTACCGCCCCTATCTAATCGCTGTAAGTGAAGCACTACAAGACCTTTACAATCTCATAGATACTGCTCTTGGTCTATTAAGAGGGTATCATGAAGAAAACAAGAGATTTTTAGCGAATCTAGAATATGAACTACTGGGCCGAATTTGGGTGAATCAAGGTTCTAGAGCAGATTTCAAGCCTTTTGTTAAAACAAGTGGATATACTATGTATGGTCACTACTGGGAATTTAAACAAATTTATAAAACGGTAGGTGGAATTCTCGTAGCGATGGAATTTCTAAGACGCTCTATGGGGTTTGATCATGATTCAAAGATATATGCAGTTCATATCCGATCAGCATACCAAGCATTTCAACAGACCGTAGGGTCTATCAAGAAACTCCAATCCCGATTGAAATACACGGTCATGTATCCAGATTCTATCAGCAAGGATGCTCTTCAGATCAGAACGAATTTGAGGAAGCTTGGTCTAGATGAAATCTGGCAACAATTTAGTGTTGGATTGGATAATTTTCATAGTGGTGATTTGATAGGATCAACGAATCGACTTACTAATACCTTAACATCCTTAATTCGAGCGACTGCTTTGAAATACGGCTATCAGGGAGGCCAACTCGGTGCACATACAATATTCCTAGAGAAGATTGGTTTCATTCATGACTATGTGAAACAGATGATAAGTAACTACTACGGATACCTGTCCAAGTTTAGCAAGGGAGTAGAACCATCAATTAACGAGGCTAGATTTCTCTTAGATTTTGCTTTCTCTTTATTTGGATTTTTGATTCTACGAATGGATAATTTTAGTGTATTAGAGGAAACTGCGAAGGTTGCTAAGAAAGAGACTAAAGATCTTGTTAAGTCAAGAAAATAAGAAGCTTCAAAGAGATTAACTCCATAGATAAAAATGTGGAGTTTATCAATGATTTTGGCAAGCCTTACAGGTAGTAAAAATAGTAGCCATTAGGAGTTTATTGTGAAACAATAAATATCGAATTCTTCAAAACTATAACCCATTAATGTTAGATAATTTATCTTAGACTTGTAAAAAGGTGTTCTTATGAACGATACGAAATCGAATAGTGTGGATGATGTTGATCGACCACCATATCATTTTGAAGAGAAACTGTACAATGAATATCTCGCAGAGATAAAGTACATTTTGCCGATTTACATACCAATTCCAGATGGAGCTTATGATGTACATCTAAAAGATGCGAAGGCTGAAGTAACGATAAAAAGAGTAAATAAAATTACACAGGTTAGCAAGATGATAGAAGCGGCCGAAAATACGATTAAATGGTCTCCCTATCTTAGATATGATCCCTTTAGTAGCTCTTTTGTTACAGTACGTTTTAGACCAAGTCGGAATGTACTAAAAGCGCTTGAATCCGCAGATATGCAGGCTAAAGACCCTTTCACTGAAGGAACAATTGATCCGTGCCTTGAAGAGAGTCTTAAATTTATAAACAAGATATTGCGAGTTTATCAGTATATAACGGGAGATGTTGGGAATGGGCAAGTTCAACCTTGGGATGTGGGAATGTTCGATTTAATTGTCGGACCTTATCCGAAGAGTCCTCCAGGCACAGCAATCTCCTACAAACAAATTGGATTTGCAAGACCGCTCACATTCACATCAGGTTCACCCACATCACTTGAAAAAGTTTCAGCAATTAAAGATCGGTTGGAGTCTAGTTGGGATGTTCCCTTTATTATCAGTTGCTTCATTCTGCACGATACCTATATTTGGCTGGCAGTTATGCTGCTTCTGTAGTTATTGCACAGTCGGCGCTAGAGTTGTTTTTGAGTATTTGATTAAAGAAGCACCTGAAATATATTACATATCGCGATAAGAAAGGAAATGAAAAAAAAGTGGAGATTGAAAAAGCAGGTTTTTTACTAATGTGTAAGCAAGGGCTAAAACAAGCAATTAGAAGATCCTTACAAGAACTTGATATCTCTCTTTTTAATCGAATTGACAATGCTCGCAAAACGAGAAATAATATTATACACAAAGGGGTGGTACCCGATATAATCGTTGCAAACCAATGCATTTTAGCTTATTCAACTGCTATCAAGTTTCTTGAAAACGAATTGTAGGTTAACGTAAAATGATTGATTCGACACTTGAGTGGAAGTCTAAGTCACTTTAAGATTCGTTTTTATCTACTATTCGACGACATGATAAAATTCATGCAGTGTATTTATCACGAATCTTATATTATTTTTCTTATCTTTGTGTGAAAAATCTCCAGTATGGATAAATTTGTCCGGACCTGGTCGTGATGTTTCATGACTCGAGCGTCACATTGAGATGATCTGCTTCTACGATCTCGTTTATTGACTTTTACACACATCTCCTTTTTACCACAAAGAATTATATCATGCTATATTCGCTTAATTTGAGTGGTCAATGATTGCACAAGTCACTTCCTTTGGTATGGGGTGGTTACGACATGAGTAATATGCTTCGTGAACAGATAACGGAAAAATTAATTGAACTAATAAATAGTACAAACA